>DCAF01000040.1:58762-69779 GCA_002311915.1 Sulfurovum sp. UBA1140
TTAATATTTTTTTTATATTTTATTAGAAAAAAAATCTATTTTTTATTTACAGTTATGTTAATAGATGGTATACTTCCACGAATATTTCAAAATCCAAAATAAATGATACGAAATTACACAATAACAATAGGGCAGACCATGGGATTAAACAACAAACAACTACCAAAACTGGGATTTTTATACCTCGACTACGTACTAAGATTTTTCGATCACTCTAACTTTAAAGGGTGGCCAAATAAGATTGAAACCGTAACTTACCATTGGGGAGACGATAAAGATAGATTTATTAAAGAGGTTAAAAAGAAAAAAATTGATGTACTTATAGGAAATGTTCCAGCAACAGCTTATGAAACATTTAGAGAGATTGCAAGAGAACTTCCTCATGTTCGTTTTATTCCCTCTTTAGATACCCAATTTTCAAATAAATCAAAAGAGAATGTAACCCGTTTTTCATGGAAATATGATTTACCAATTCCTAAAACATATGTCTATTATAATAGACCAAATGGCGATAAATTTTTAAAGAAAACAGAATATCCAAAAATTGTTAAAAAATCTTATGGACCATCTAATTATGGTGGATACTTTGTTCACAAAGTTGACTCTTATCAAGAGGCAAAAGAGCTTTATGCTGATAAAAAATACCATCCAATGTATTTTCAAGATTTTGTTCCAATGGAAGCAGATATTCGTGTTATGCTTATTGGTCACAAACCAGTCTGTGCATTTTGGAGAAGAGCCCCAGAGGGTGAGTGGTTAACCAATACCAGCCAAGGTGGAGAGATGGACTATATGAATGTTCCTAAAAATGTTCTTGACTTGGCAGTTAAAGTTTCAAAAGCTGCAAATGCAGAGTATTGGGCATGTGATATTGCTTATGGTAAAGATGGAAAAGTAAGAATCTTAGAGTGTGCCACAGCATTTGCAGCATTCCCATATATTAGAGACTGGATTGGTCAATATATTATGTGGTCTTTAAGCAAAGGAAGATTTAAAAAACCACATATGCCAATGTTCAACTGGGAAGAGCTTAGTAAAATTAGCCCCAACTTACTTAGAACCATGAGACACATTACCTTTGGAGAGTATAAACCTTCATACGATAGTGCTTATTTTGGTAAAAAGAAAAAAATGTATGGTGATGGTGAAGTATTCCTTCATGAGCTTGATTCTGAGTACAGAATGTATGATATTAAAGAGCGTACTTTTGAAGAGTGGCCAAGTGAAAAATGGAACTATCAAGATAGATTCCCACTTAAAAGCATCAAGTCTATGAAAGTACCTGCTCTTAAAAAGGAAGAAGCTCCTGAAGTAAGTGGAGATGAAGCTACCCCTACAATTAACATTAGTAATGAAGATTTAGAAACACTGCTTCTCTCTATTAAAGGGCTGGGTAAGAAAAAATTAAATAAAATTTTAGCTCGATTTAGCCACAATGAGCTGATAACACTTTTAGAGATTGAACCTAGATCTTTGGCTGATGTTAAGAGCATTGATAGCAAAATGGTAGATAAAATTATTGTTGTATGGGAAGCCTACAAACAACAATAAACAGACATGACTCCACCACCAGTAAAGGTGGAGTTTTTACTTTAAAAGAACAATCTCCCCATCTCCTCTTCTCTAATACCTTAATATCCTCTCTCTGTTAAATTTAACAAAGGGTAAATTATGGAATAACTTGTTAAAATCCAATAGAATTTAAAGAAAAATATTTACCAACTAATTTGCTTCGTAAAAAGGAACCCGATACATGAAACAACAATACAAATCCTACCAAGAGAGTTGTGACTACCTTATTGAGTGTGTCAAAAACTATCCTGACCTTATTCAAGTAGAAACCATAGGAGAGACATGGGAAAAAAGACCCATTCTTTTAGCCACTATCTCATTGAATGTCGCTTATTCCCAGCTAAAACCTGCCCTCCTTTATACAGGAACGGCTCATGCCCGTGAGTGGATTGGTCATGAGTTGGGTATTGCATTTATTGATTATCTACTTAAAAACTATCAGAATAATCCAGAAATACTTAAAACACTGAGTCACAACACCCTCTATATTGTTCCCTGTCTGAATCCTGATGGATTTGAATACAGCAGAAAACACTTCTCTTTTTGGAGAAAAAATCGTCGCCCCAATGGTGATGGAACCTTTGGTGTTGACCTTAACCGTAACTTCTCGATTGGATATAGAAAATCAATCCACACCAGTAGCAATACCTATGGAGGAACCAAACCCTTTTCAGAACTTGAAACACAAGCCATTAAAAAGTTTGTAGATGAGCATGAAAATATTACCATTGCACTTGACTATCACTCTCAGGGTAATGTTTTTTTTCCTGCCCATAAATTTAATCATGAAAGTGAAATAGAAGGAACCGACCTTAATAACCTTTGTGCCAACATGAACTACCATATTCATAAGGTAACAGGCAGACACTATGGTATTAATCGGGGTAAGCCACCAACCAAACTTATCTCGGGTTCTGGTCGAGAATACTACTACTCTAAAGGTATTTTAGCCGTGGTGGTTGAAGTGGGTACACGAAATATTCCCGATTATATGCAGAACATGTCCGAATCGGTCAACGAAAACATCCCTGCACTGCTTCATGCCCTTGATGAGGCAAGAAACTACAGCCGACATGCTCCAAAAAGAGTAGAAAATTTTCATATAGATAAATTTGGTTCAGATAACTGTTCATTGAGTTGGGAGTATGAGAACAACAAAGATATTTATTTTGAAATTTATAGAAATGAAAACAATAAAATGGCATGTAACGCCTCTTCACTGATTGGTATTACCTGTGAAACAGAGTTTAAAGATGAAAACCTTAAGAGTGGTTCAATCTATTTCTATTATATACGTGTCGTGCATAAACTTTCTGAAACCAAATCTCCATTTGCTCCAAAAGTAAAGCTAAGAACGCTACTTGAAAACAATGAGTTTTACCGAACCATTTTCCCCAATAAATCCAACGTAGGGTATGTTGCCGAGAAATCACCCGAAGCCAACTTTAAACATTTTGGTGTTAATTCACTTAAAGTTGGAGTTAGCCAAAACAGAGGTATCTCTTATGGTGTTATAGAGTTTGATTTACAAAGCATCCCTGATAATGCGATTATATTGGATACTAAAATCTCTCTATATCCATTAAATCGGGTCTCGGCTAAAATAGAGAAGTATGGTGAGTGGTCACTTTCGATTATTGATCAAGAATCGGTATCGGATATTCGTGATTTTGACCAAATTCACAACGCAACACATGTAAAAACTGTTGGGATGAGTATTCCTTCTGAGAAACTAACACAAGGAATTTGGAGTCATTGGGACTTAAATGACTTTGAAAAAGAGAAATTTCAAGAGGAGTTGGTTAAAAATAAGATTATCTTTAAACTCGAAGGTCCAACCACCCTGCCGATTGGTCGGGACTCTCAAATTATGATTTTTGATTTAGGATATGGACATCAAGGTGGAGGACTTCACTATCGACCTGTTATTGACATTAAATATACCATTCCAGCCAATGAGATAGCACTAGAGACAGCCAATATCATGACCATTTCAGAAGATGGTATCAGACATGATAAACTTGCTTGTGGTTTTAATAAAGAGGATGAAAAAGTCTATGCCTATATGTCATTCGATCTCTCTTCCCTGCCTGATATTGACAAAGTGGTTATCACTGAAGCATGGATACAGATACACAACACCTCTACGGTTAAAAAAGATATTGATATTCGTTATGATGTTGAGTTTGTTGATTTAGAGGAGTTCTCTTATCAAGATATTAAAGATAGAGAGCGTATTGAGTATATTGGCTACGAGGTTAGTTCAGCTGAACTCGGCAAGAAAAAACAACACAACTTTATCTTTGACCAATACTCTAGGTTAGCACTTGAAGAGATGCACAAATATGGAAAAGAGGCAAAATTTATTATTCGCCCTACTTCGGTATTAAGCCGAAGTCACCTTATCTCATGGTCACATAAAGATAAAAAAGCAGCCAAACTAATGATTAAATATATTAAACGCCGAAGAACATCACTCCCCTCTCCTGTGAACCTAAAAATTTCTGTTGAGAAAGAGTTGGTCAAACTAAGTTGGGACAAAATAGATAATAAAGATTTGGTTGGCTACTTTGTCATTAGAAATCGTTGGCATGCTCCCAAAAATCCATTTGATGGGGTAAAACTTTATGCAGGGCCAGATAACTATACGCTTGATAACTTTGGCTCCCCTGATATATCCAAATACTATTCGGTATTTAGTTATGATAATGTACCCAATTATAGTGAAAGTTCAACCATTAGGTATGAGAGCAAATAAAAAATTATAAACAAGGATTTAAAATAATGAGTATCACCAAAAAAGTAATATTTGTAGCAAAAGAGAACAATATCGAAGAGTTAAAAGCACTCTTAACTACCATGGTAGAAGCATCAAGAGCCGAAAAGGGGTGTCTGCTTTATAACATCTACCAAATAGAAGATAAACCAACCACTTTTGTGGTTATTGAGACATGGGAGAGTAACTCTGCACTAAATGGACATAAACAATCTGCTCATTATGCTCACTATAAAAGTAACTTTGAACCCTATACTGCTGATAAATACTCGGACGAGCTTATCAGTTTAGGTTAGATAAACAACTTTTGTGGTAGAATACTGCTTCCAAAATTCTTGCTCATTTTTTGGATAGTCACTTTTGGAGACGATGGCTTTAGCCTCGTCTAATCCCAATAAAGACTATATTTAAATGGGCTATATAAACCAAAGGAATATAATGAACAACTACGAAACACTGTTTGTAATTAAACCTACATTAACAGATGAAGAAACAACTGCACAAATTGCTAAAGTTACTGCAATTCTTGAGCGTGAAGGTGCAGAAATTCTTGCTATTGACAACATGGGAATGAGAAAACTAGCTTATCCTGTTCAGAAAAATAAGAGAGGTCTTTATACCATCATCTATTTCAAAGCAGCGGGTACCATTATTAATGAACTTGAAAGAAACTTGAAGTTCAATGAAGAGGTTATTAAGTATCTAACTGTAAGATACAGCAATACCAAAGAAGTTGCACAATTTAAAAAACTTGTAACAGCCGCAACTAAAATTGAAGAAGCTACAAAAGCGGAAGAAACTGCAAAAGCAGAAGAGGCTCCAGAAGCTGAAGCCCCAACAACCACTACAGAAACTGTAGAAGCTTAAGACCTTAGGAGAAAACCCCATGTATAACAAAGTAGTATTGGTAGGAAACCTGACAAGAGATGTTGAGATAAGATACTCACAAAGTGGAAGTGCCATCGGAAGTGTTGGAATTGCCACCAATCGAAAATTTAAAACTCAAACAGGTGAACAGAAAGAAGAAATTCTATTTATTGACCTAACATTTTTTGGAAGAACTGCAGAGATAGCCAACCAATACCTTCGTAAGGGGAGCAAAGTTTTAGTAGATGGACGACTTGTATTTCAACAGTGGACAGCACAAGATGGAAGCAAAAGAAGTAAACATGCCGTAACCGTAGAGAACTTACAGATGTTGGACACCAAAGCAGAGAGCCAAAACCCTAATCATAATAACGGGTATGGTGATCAACCTAGCCAAAATAACTATGGTGGTCAACAGACCAACCAAAATAGTTATGGTAATAATAATGGTGGTGGTGGATATGGCAACAATAACAACAGCTATAATGCCCCACAACAACAACAAGGTTATGGTCAACCACAAGCTTCACAGCAACCAGCTTATCAAGCCCCACAACAACCAAAACAACCGTCCGTTCCAGAAATCGACATCGATGAAGATGAGATACCATTTTAGGAGACCACCATGGCAGAGAGAAGAAAATTTAAAAAAAGATATTGTAAATATTGTGAATCAAAAGTTGATTTTATCGACTATAAAGATTTGAGTCTATTGAAGTTTAGTCTTAGTGAAAGATTTAAGATTATGCCAAGAAGATTAACAGGTAACTGTAAAAGACACCAAGAGCTTGTAACTGTAGCTATTAAAAGAGCCAGACAGACTGCACTTATTCCATACATTGTAGATAGAAAAAATGTTGTGGAAAACCCATTTGAGCTTATTAGATAAGTCTCATCTCTATTGCCTATCACCCCGATAGGCAACCACTTCTTCCAAACTTTTTAAATTTAAGTATACAATTTAAAAATATCCATTATAATTTAAACCTTAATCTGTTTTATGGAGCCACCGATGTCAATGCGTATCAATATTGAAAATATTCTAAAAAGTTCTGAAGATATTTTTCAAGAAATAGTAAAAAAATTGTTAGACAACAATATGGAACTTGCTCAACAAGAACTCAAAGCTACTCCCCACCAATTTGACACCACACTCTTTAATGCAATAGAGCTAACCCTTAAAAAATTAAAATATGAAGAGGGGATTTTTAGTCGATTTCTTTATAAACTGTTTGGAGTAGGTGTTAAAAAAAATAAACGAAGAGAACAACTCTTAATTTTAGGAAGCCAACTCAAAAATCAATACAGCAGTGTTAAATACAATCGAGAACAGGTTCAACACCATACCGAAAATTTATCATCAAGTCTTAAAAATTTAAAACGACTACAAGAGGCATTTAAAGATAAAAATCGTTTTTTATCTTCCCCCTTACTTGAACGAAGCCAATCCTATATTAATCAAATTGAAGATAAATTAGAGAGCGTAAAGGAGTCACAATCTGAATTAAACAATAAACTGCGTCTATTTCAAGAGATTATAGCTGAATATAAAGCCCTTTTTAAAAAAATACCCCGATACCATGAGTTACGAGAAGAGACCTATCTACAGCTCTCTGCCCCTGTTTAAACCTTATTTTTGTCCAAATAATACCCTACTCCTTGCTTATTTTTACACAAATCAGCAGGTAGTTTTTTCTTAAATTTTTTAATAAAAGACTTAATTGCATCTTGACTAGGAGCCTTATCATAATCCCACATATACTCATACATCATATCATAGGTCACAATGCTGTTCTCTAGCAGAAGGTTAAAAAATTTGGTCTCTTTCTTTGTTAACTCGATATTACTGTTGCCAATCATAAGTGTACCACTCTGGGCATTAAACTCAATGGCGTTGCCCACTATAATGTGACTGTTTGACTCAAAATAGTCTAAGAATTTATCAAGCAGTGCAATCACCTTTTTTGTGGTAAACGGTTTGGTAATATAGGTTACAATATTTAAATCTATCGAATCTAACAGATAATCGGTATCGGTATATGCCGATATAACAACAATAGGTAGATTTTTATCATACTCTCGAATACTTTTACAGAGTGTAATTCCATCGGTATTGGGCATATTTATATCGGTAATCATAATATCAATTCTGTTTTGATTTTCAATATAAATATCATATGCCTCATCACCATCGGAACCAACTAGTACCGTATCAAAAAAATTGTGTAGTATCTCAACTACGTTCTGTTGCAGTTCTTTATCATCTTCAACGTATAGAACTATTTTATTTTTAAGTATTGTATATTTGTTATTCATCATCGTATCAACCTTATTGTGAAAGTGGAGCTTTTATCTTGACTTGTCACCTCTAACTTACCATTAAAATGTTTCTCTATAATTACTTTAGACACATAAAGCCCCAAGCCCAAATTGGTAGAACTTTTTGCTACTTTTGTTGAGAAGTGAGCATCAAAAATTTTATGAATATCCTCCTCTTTAATGCCCCCTGCTTGGTCACTAATTTTAATAATATACTCATCAGGTTTCACCTTGGTCTTTATCCATATAGAGTCCCCTTTAGTCGAGAAGTCTATCGCATTTTGTACAATATTAATAACCACCTGTATCAACTCATTCTGATAGAGCAATACTTTAACATCAAAATCAAACTCTTTTTCAATTATAATATGTTTTTTGTTAATTTCACTCTCTAAAAACCCAATAGCTTTTTCAATTAAAGGTATAACATACGCCAACTCTTTGTTTTTTTTTGGCTTATAAAACTCTCTAAAATCATCAATCGTCTCTGATAAAAACTCCGTATGATCCTCTATTTCATCTAATTTTTTATCTAAATCTTCTGTCGAGACCTCTTTTCCCATCATAATCTGAAACCTTAAATTAGAGGTAATAGAGGCTATTTTACTAATGGGTTGTCTCCATTGATGCGAAATCATACTCAATAACTCCCCCGCTTGTGCCAAACGAGACTGTGAAAACATCACCTTGTTGCTCTCTTTAATCTCTTGTTCATAATCTTTAATCAGTCGATTTAAAATCTTAGAAAAAATCAAAGAAAAAACAATAGAGAGCAGACTCACAATAAAAAGAAGTTTAATATTCTCATTCGACTCATCATTTAATTTTTCTGCCCAAAGCATCTTTTTTTGCTCTATTGAATAGGCAATATCCTTCTCATTCTTACTAATAACAATGTATAAATCGGTTGTTTTAATATGATGAACATACCCAATTTTATTCACAAAATTGTCTTCGATACAATCGGTACCTTGATAGTTAATAAACTCTTTCTCTTTAGATGCATTAATTAATCTTGATACAATGGTATCTTTATTGTTAGAGTGGACCAGATTAATAAGGGTACTGGTACAAGGGTGCTTTAAAACATCACCATTTTTATTAAAAATAAAGATAAATCCACTATCATATTTTTTAATAGAGTCAATAAATTTTAATATCCCCTCTGTAAACGAGGTTTTCGATTGCCCTAAATCTTGAGAGTACAAAAAATCCATAAAAGACTCAATATATTTAGCCTTCTCTGTCAAAAAATTTCTATGTTTATTTTTAAGCTCCTGCTCATACCTATGAAGCTCTCGTTGTGTATAAATATTATGTTTATATTTCAATGCCACTGAAATCGAGATACCATAAAAAAGAATGATCACCAAAGGAAAAATAATGGTAATAATTAAAAGATGTTTAGTAAAAATTGTTTTTAGTTTTTTAAGATTCATAAATCAACTATTCATCAGATAAACAATGCTCTTTACTCTTTTTATCTTTAATCATAAACACTCAATTTTTTATCTTTATCTTTAATTAAAACACAATAATCAACATTTTTTGAAGAGAGTGCGAGATCAAAATTTCTATTATCTGCTGATGAAGATTGGGCATTAAGTAGACCCGTTACCAACAATACCATTATAAATATTTTCATTTTTAATGTCCTTTGTATAAAGTAATATAAGTAAATTATAACAAAAAAACATCTCTTAATAGTGTATTTGATTAAAAAAGTTTAAAATTTAATAAAGAAATCTAAAAGACACTTAATAGACACCTAAACTTGATAAACTTGATTTTATACTTTAATTTTCAATTGTTTTTTATTAATCTTTTATTATGATATAATAAAGTTAATCCAAAAGAAAGATTAATTTATTTTATAGTTTTATAATTTTAAAGGATTATTATGAAAATCTTATCTCTTTTTCTAACATGTACACTCTCTATGTTTGCTGAAACATATATATCTAGCAGTGTTATCTCTAACAGTATTATTACAGGTGACAGCACAAGAGAAAAGGGTTCAGGTATCGGTGCTACCAAAAACATTACTCTCTCATCACCATTCAACAAAATTAATATTGATATTCCTGCCAACTTGACCGTAGATAAAAAAGCAGAAACAGTCATTACTCTAACAACCGATAACAACTTATTGGATGCCATTATATTTAATGTTCAGAGCAATACCCTCTTTATTCAAGCAAAAGGTGGTTTTCATTCTCGTTCAGGCATCAATATTCATATTAATAATCCACACTTAAGTGCTTTAGATGTTGATGGTGCATCAGATATTCATATTGAAGGATTTCATGAAAAAAATTTTACTCTAACGGTTGATGGTGCTAGTGATGTCTCTTTCTCTTTAGGAAAAATAGAGAATCTTTCATTAAAAGCAGATGGTAGCTATGATATTAATCTAATAGAACTTGATATACAAAAAGCCAAAGTTAGAGCAGAAGGGGCAGGTAATATTAATATCAAGGTCACAGATTATTTAGATGTTAAACTTGAAGATACCGTCGAAATGCACTATTCGGGCAATCCAAAAATAAAAAAGCAGATTAAAGATATTGCTGAATTAACACCAATTTAAAAAAGGAGTCCATTATGTTAAAAAAATTTATATGGATTATCACCCTAACACTCATGGGTTTGGTAACACTCAATGCCACAGGAGAAACAACAAAAAATGAGATAAAAAATGCCATTAGAGGGGGTGTTACCTCGACCCAAAAATTGTTAACAGTGGTACCTATTAATTATTATAAAGAGAACGAAACTTTGCTTCACTATGCTGTACAGCTTAGACAAAGAGGAGTTGTTCAACTCTTAGTAGAGAGTAAAATTCAAATCTCACGAAAAGGGGGGAAGTTTTATGGTACAGCACTTCAAGAAGCCATTCACTATGGTCATTTGGGCATCGCCTCGTATCTTATTAAAAAAGGTTCCTTGCTCAATGTAAGAAATAGCTATGGTGAGACTGCCCTACATATTGCTGCAAAAAAAGGTTATCTTGGTGTGGTTGAACAGCTTGTGGCATATGGTGCATCAAAAAATATGGTGAACAGTAATGGAAAAAGACCCTATGATTTAATTCCAAAACTATCATGGGAGAGTCGAAGAGGATTAGAGAGGGCATTAGCCGTAAGCTCAGAAGATCAACCTAGAATTAGAAGTAGAAGTAAATCTCTTAATATTATTAACCATAATGTACATGCCATAGGGAATAGAAATACCAATATCATTGATAGAAAAACAAAAATGATAAACAGTGATACGGGAATTAACATCAATATTCACAAAATCAATAAATTCTAAGAAGGAGACATGATGAAAACAACAAAATATATCATAAGTATCGCCATAGGAACCCTACTTTTAAACTCACCACTCTATGCTGAAAATGACCGATTTAACAAAGAACACTCTTCTGCAAATAAATCTTTTATAAAAAGTATGGCAAAGAACAGAGCCTACACAGGAATA
>DCAF01000040.1:69911-70894 GCA_002311915.1 Sulfurovum sp. UBA1140
AACGTGCGTATCAACCAAGATGATCTAAAGAATAGGGGGGGTGATGTAGCAATAGGTTCAAGAGTACAGAGTGAACGAGAGAAAATTATGCAAAATATCGAGATAAAAAATAGTAAAATAGAGACCGATGGGCATATTAATGTGGGAATTATCTCCTCTTCAGATAAAGTTAGTGGAATTACCAGTGTTAATACCATCGATAGAAGTGAACTTATTGGTGGGTCTGGTGCCTCTTCGATGATGGATAGAGAAGATATGTCTCTATCAGACAAATAAAAAGGAAAAAAATGTTTAAAAATTCAGTAAATATAATGATAACAGCAGGTCTGTTATTGGGAATAACTGCGTGTGGTGGTGGAGGAAGTGATGACAGCACCAGCAACAAAACAGCGGGTCATTTTATTGATTCTCCTGTAGAGGGTCTTAACTATGAGTGTGACACAGTAAAAGGTGTCACCGACTCTAATGGAACCTTCTTTTGTGAAAAAGCTCCTATAACCTTTAAATTAGGAGAGATGACACTTGGAACTCTAAATGCTTTTACCAAAGATACCAAAGTCTACCCACAAGATTTATTAGAGCTTCCACGAGACAACTTCACCGATGAAAAACTTATTAAACTCATTAGACTGCTTCAATCTATTGATGATGATGGTGATATAACCGAAAGCATTAATATCACCAGTGATATTTCCAAAAAATATAGCTCTAATCTAAATTTTGAGACTGCAATATTAGAAGTTTTAACAGCACCTGCCAATGGTGATTTAATAGATGCAGAGGATGCCATTGCCCACCTACAAGACAGCATGGGATCAGATGCCCATATAAATGGTAATAAAGATGAAGATACAACACCATCAACAGAGACCAATGGAATTGATGTAGAGGGAGTTGTTCAAGATGGTATCAAAGGGATAGATGAAGAGAGCAATGAGACCAGTGATTCGTCTATTGAAGAAGCTAGCAACGCCGATGATATA
>DCAF01000040.1:70924-73046 GCA_002311915.1 Sulfurovum sp. UBA1140
GATATAGGAACTGGTTTCTATGTAGACTCTGCTATTGAAGGAGTCCAATATGATTGTGGAAGCGAAAGTGGAATCACCGATAGCAATGGAACCTTTACCTTTGAAGAGGGAAAAAGATGTATCTTTACCTTAGGAGAGATGGTACTAAGAGAGGTCAATCCAGAAGATTTAGAAAATAAAATGACCCTCGTAGAAGACAACCTTGAAACAGCTCAACTGCTTCAGAGTCTTGATACTGATAATGATGCCGATAATGGTATAGAGATAGGTAAAGAGGTACTTGATAAAATCATTGCCGAAGATTTAACACAACTGCCTGTAGGTGATGATGAAATTAAAGAGTTCCTTAGTGGTTTTGCAGAGATAGAAGGTTTTGAAGGTGAATTGGTACAACTTGACGAAGTGAAAACACACTTAGAAGCCACTAAAAAAGAGCTTGAAAGACTTAAAGAGATTCTTATTACAGAAGAAGATATAGAGTCAACAACCGATGGGATTGAATCAATGTTGGAAAGCTTGGGTTAAGTAAATTTAACTCTTATAGAACTTGAAATCGGAAGGCTTTGCCTCCGTTATTCGGGCATAAATGCTCCGATTCCAAAATAGTTCTAACTCTATCTTCCCTCTAACAGAGATTTATAGAGTCTTTTATTAATCGTATCATCAATACCAATACCACGTGCTGTTTTATACGCAATAATAGCCTGTTTTAATGAAGGACTCATAACACTACTTGATGTCGATACACCATCAGCTCCTCTTAATGCAAACAGATAACTAATCATCTGTATTTTTCGGGTCAATGGTTCTCGAAGGAATGTTCCTGAAAGATGAGCAATAATATCACTGTTTACTTTTCCTCCATCTACTAAAAGCCAATACGGGAATTTTCCTAATTTTCCCAACACTTCAAGAACACTAAACTCTACTAAAGTATTAATTGACGCATGAACTCCTTGTGACTTGGTTACACTGTTGTTAAAACCAAAACCACTCCCTAAAATAGAGAAAGCAAACTCATGGGCCTTACTCTTTTTCTCGATGGTTACCTCATTTGAAGTCGAAGTTCTTGGAATATAATCTCCTCCAAAAAACATAGAAGGGTTAAAGTTAATCGCAAGTTTAACCGTTTGATTTTCACTATCAGTAGCTCCACCTGCATTGGCTCTTTGACCATTTTTAGTTCCTGTTATCTCAACATCAATACCACTACCATCAGAGTAGACAACATCATATTTGGTAATGGAACCATTAATTTTAAAGACCTCTTTTGCCTTTTTAAGATACTCACTGTTGTTATCATAAACAATTCTTACATTTCCACCAATATTATTAAATGCCGTCTTAACAATATCGGTAATATCAGCAGGTAATCTTGCCTGTTCTGCTGTCATATTGGTAATAGAATCAATAACAATAACCATCGGTTCTCCATAAAAAACCTGTACCATATTGTTGGTTCGTCTTAAGACATCTTTGTAACTCTTATTGCCTTTATTATTATGATTAATGGTGCTTCCTGCTCCAGGCAATTCAATTTTTGGCTTTGTTGAGGCACATCCACCCAATAAAAATGCACTTAGCAGTGCAATCCCTGATAATTTTAATACACTATTCATTTTAATACTCCTTTCTAAACTCTATTTTACAATAAATTGAAGTTGACCAATATTTAAATTGGCATTACTTGCAGTACCTGCATCTAAATCCATAGAGATTCCTTTACCTTGACTTTTTGGCATAAGGCTCATCAGTTGTGCTTGGGTAATATTTTTTATATCAGAAATAGGCTCTTTACTCAAGAGAGCATACACCGTAGTTCTCTCTTCTGCACACCCTCCACAATCTTTACTGGCACGAATAATCATATTTCCAAAATCTTGAGGGAATAAAAATCTTCCACCCATCTCACTTGATGGTGATTTTGGATTAGGATAAAGCAGTCCTGTTCCTCCATTATTGTCTAAAGCAATAATATAAAGATACCCCTCTTGCTTTCCTGTATCCACGATAAACTGTATCGGTTCATTAACACTGTAGGTGGGATTTCCCCGAAGGGTCAATCCAGTAACCACTCCTGCAGATTTAAGGTCTTTAAGCTTCATACCAAAAGATTGAGGTG
>DCAF01000040.1:73142-77331 GCA_002311915.1 Sulfurovum sp. UBA1140
AACCGTTTTAGTACCATAACATCCCAATGCAAATATTGCTGTTGTTAGCAAAATAGAGATTTGGTAAATTTTTCTTTTTTTCATAAAATTCTCCTTTAATTTAAAATGTTCGATTTAATTATATCATAAATAAATGTCTCTAAAGTGTTACTTTTATCGAACCACAAACTCATATTTCCCCAATTGAGGCTTAAAACTACTGTTTGTTGAAGAGGCTGGAGTCGCCTTAACTCTAACCGCACGTATCATTACTTTTGACTCATTGGAACCTTTTGCAAAACTGGTCAAACCACCTTTACTTTTAATACGATTAATATCCGAAATCGGTTCGGCTGAAAGCAGTGCATAGATAACCGTCTTCTCTTCTAGGCAACTACCACACCCCTTATAAGCCTCTAAATCAAATTTTCCACCCGAGAAATCTTTCGGAAAGAGGTATTTTCCCTGAATTACTTTGGTCTGTACAAAAGGGTTGGGATAGAGCAGAGTGACATCACTACTATCAACATAAAATAGCGTCAAATATCCACTAGCTCCACCTGTATCTAAAGAGAACTCAACAAACTCACCACTTTTATAACTACTTTTTGTATTATCTAAAATAAATCTGTCCATCTTCCCACCACTCATTAAACTGTCCAAAGTATCTTGAAGTGTTCCCCCACTTGCAATTGATGTAGAAGCAGGGGTTGGTGTAGGTGTTGGAATCACGGGAGGAGCTAAAACAACACTGTTTGAAGTTGTTGATTTTTTGCTCACAAAACTTTTAAGTGATCCTGAACCCAAAGATGCATCAGAAAAAGAGATGTTTGGATGATGAGGCTCTCCGTCGGTCTGACGTGCATATTCCAATACCTTTTTAACCAAATCATCATTAATTTCGTTAAACGATTTACTCTCTGAACTGCTCTCTGAAAATATCTCTATAAGGGCATTGGTAAAGAGACTTCCTGTCGGTGTTGCCAACGACTCCTCATCATCTTGCGATGAAGAGAAGACAATATAATCACTATTTTTATCCAGAGTATCCCCGTTCTCTACACTTATCCCTTTAGAAACAATAAGCGACCTCGTAACATCATCAGGAGATATTGTTTTGCTCTGTACTTTTTTACCCAATGCTCTAAAAACAGTACCACTGTGGCATGAATCAAAGAAAATCATCTTCTTTGCCTTAATGGCATTAAATTTTGCAAAAAGAATATCATCAATAAGATGTGTATTCTCCTCTCCATCACTCAAGACCAATGTTTCATCTTGATTATCCTCTTCATCTCCATTTTCATCAACTTTATGTGAACCATGACCACTATAATAAAAGGTAAAAAAATCATCTGACCCCATACCCTTAGCATATTGAGTCAGATGATCAACAATTTTTAAAGACTCTTTATCAAAAAGTACAGTTACATCAAAACCCCACCCTTCAAACAGTTTTTTCATCTTTGCTACATCTTGGTCAATACCACCTAAATCTGCTTGAGTCCCTTTATAATCACTAATTCCAACCACCAAAGCTTGTCTCTTTCCTGTTATGGCTTTAGAGAAAATACCATCCGAAGACTCCTCCATTACCTTCATACCTTTTGTGGTTATACTCTTCGTTACTGATGGCTCTTTTTGACACCCTTGCATCGAAAATGCAAATAAGAGCAGTAGTGTTGCACTAAAAAAATATTTCTGTTTTCTCATAACTAAATCCTTTTTATAATAAAGTGAGTTTATACTATATTATAGAAAGTTTTTTCTAAATTTTATTTTAATTTTAGATTTTATTTTAATAAAATTAAATATCTCATCTATTATTTTCTATTTTTAATTATTTTTAATTTATTATTAATTTAAGTTAAATTTAATTTAGATTGCTTTATAATTATTTTATCATACAACATATTTTAAAAGGACTATTTTATGAATATCTTAAAAAAAACATTAACCTCTGCACTTTTACTAACAGCAACAACCACACTTATTAACGCTGGGTCACCTACTTTTGAACAGAATGGTGTTAAAGAGGGAAACAATAAACTCTCCATAGGTTTGTACACCTCTGTACCTGATGAAGGAGATGAAAGTATCTCACTTAATGCTCAATATGGTCACTTCTTTAGCGATGACGTAGAGGGTATCCTTGATGTTTATACCAAAATTCAAGATGGAGAGACTCTATATATGCTATCACCAGGAGCAAACTACTATTTTGCCAAAACTCCAACACTCACACCCTATGTAGGAGCACAAGTTTACTATTTTGATGGTACTTATGATGGAATGGACTCTACAACAGGTCATAAAATGTATGTTGGAGCACATAAATTCTTGAATGAAAATGCTGCGATTACACCTGAACTTGGTACACGTTTTTTTGAGTTTACAGAATACACCGAAACTTACCTAAACGTCTATTTATCATATTTCTTTGATTAAACAGAAAACCCTATAGAAGGAGCCACTCCTTCTATTTTTTTAAAAAGGATTATTATGAATTTTTTTATTAAAAGCCTACTCTATTCTACTCTTCTTCTAGCACTAACAGGTTGCCAAAACACCAATTTAACCCCACAAACAACCCATAAGGGAGTATCTTCTACCTCAAAAGAGATTGAAAAAAGAGCACCATTGGTGGTGGTTGCTGGTGAGCTAAATTATGATTTAAAAAACAGTGTTCAGAGTCAATACAAGCTCTATGGCGTAAAAATCAACCCTAAAAACAATACCATTATTGCCCATGGTGACAGCAGTCAAGTTACTGTTTATAACTCAAGCTTAGAGTATATAGGTCAAATAGAGAGTAAAAATGATGAGATAAAAGCTATAGATATTACTCAAGATGGAAAGTATTTGGCATGTGGTGGGGATGATGGATATATTGAAATATGGAATTTAGATACCTATCAATTGCTTCATCGAATGCAAACTAACTCTGATACCTTAGCCATAGCTTTTAGCTCTGATGGAAAAAAACTTGCCACAGGTGGTGATGAAAAAGTTATTGATGTTTGGAATGTCAGTGTAGGTGAACAACTTGCACGACTAGAAGGGCATAAAGATGACATTTCAAACCTATCTTTTATTGACCACAACAGAAAAATTGTCTCAACAGCCAAAGATAAAAAGGTTAAAATTTGGGATGTAACTAAAAAGAAAGAACTCTACTCCTATTTAGCACCATCCAATGAGTACGGTGAGATAAAAAAAATAGCATCATTTGACGACTATAGTGTGCTAGCACTAACAGAAGTTGAAACAACCACAGGAAACAGTCGAAATAGAAATGGGCCTCCTATTTGGAAATATACCCTTAAATTTAAAGACCATCAAGGTAATGTACTTCATGAGTTCAATGAACATAGAGGAGGCATAACCGATATAGATGTTGCCCCTAGTAGAAATTATATGGCTTCAACTTCAGAAGATAAAACCATTAGATTGTGGGATTTAGAAAAGAAAAAACACATTACAAATATTGTTTTAAAAGATAGAGGACGTGGAGTAGGAATCAACAAGTCAGGTCATCTTCTTGTTGCCATCGAGGGGAAAAAAAATATCAAACTTTTTTCAATAGCCAACACCTATGCCCCTCAAACAGATACTGTAATAAGCAATCCCTCGACCAGCACTCCTAACAGCCCTGCACTATATGGAAAACAACACGCCATTGTTGTTGGGGTCAACCACTACAAACGCTTATCTCTTCCTAGGCTTAACAACGCCGTACAAGATGCACGAAGTGTTGCCCAAACCTTAAGAAAAAAAGGGTTTTCAGTTATTGAGCTTTATAATGAAAACGCCACCAAAGATAGAATTTTAGATGCTCTAAAAGAGATTAAACAACATGCCATCTCTAAAGATGCCACACTCTTTTACTTTGCAGGACATGGTGATGGTGTCTCGGGACACAACAACGTACGAGAGGGGTATATTTTACCTTATGAGTTTAATTCAGACCTCAATAATCCCAACCTAGATGTCATGTATTATGATAAAAGTGCCATTAGTATAAGCTCTTTAATTATGTATGCACGTGATACCAAAGCCAAACATATTGGTATTATTTTAGACTCTTGCTTTTCAGGATTGGCAATGGAGAGTAAATATGCTAAAAAATCACTCTCTTCTAGCAATACAAAAGCGATTGATCAAGTAGTCTACGATGCTCCAACCCGTTCAGTTAGAATTAAACCCGCTT
>DCAF01000040.1:77354-79133 GCA_002311915.1 Sulfurovum sp. UBA1140
CAGTATCTCATCGCTTTATCAAGATTTATTGGATAAAAAATCAATTAATATCTTAACGGCTGGTGATGACCAACCTGTATCAGATGGATCAGGACACTCACCATTTACACAAGCACTGCTTAATGCTCTTGGAGAAAACATGAACAGCCAAGGATACATAAGATTTACCACACTCGCCGATTATATTCGTCAGCAGGTAAAACTTAAAACCAATAATAAACAAGTGCCACAGTACCGTAACGATAGTTCAGAGAATGGAGATTTTATCTTTAAACTCTAACCTGAAAGTTTTTTTGAGCAGAGCTCAAAAAAACTTTACAAATCATCAGACTTAACCGATTTAATACTATAACGTTTCAGAAGTATCTCTTGTATCCCTAACGCCTTCTCTCTGTCTATAATAATCTTTGACCCATCCTCATCTTCTAAAATAATATGCTTATCTTTATTGCCCATCACCAATCTATAAAACTCCCCAAAATCCTTAAAGCTCTTACTGTTTACCTTATCAATTTTCCAAAAACCAATACCATGGTCTCCTCTACTTAAACTAGAAGCCAACACCTTAAGCAAAATAACTATCTCTTGTTTCTTTTTGGTTGGAAATTTTGTTGCTCCATAACGTAAAGGCAAATGTGGTTGAGGAGAAGAGTTCAACAAATTCTTGGTCAACGGAGAAAAAACATACCCCCCCAACATAAAATAACTGGGCATCTTATCATACTCTTGTTTGGCATAAGTAAAATTGGCTTGACTAGCATCTTTAGAGAGACGTACTTTTAACACTATCTTTTTACCCTTACGCAAAATATCTAAAGTAACCTCATCACCATACTGATGTATATCAATATAGTATTTAAAATGGGTATATTGATTGGTTCGAAAAGCAACCGTACCATCACTCTCTATCTTGTGACCATCTATCGCCGTAATAATGTCCTCTTTTTTCAAAACATCTTTAAAGGGTGAGTTGTGCATAATGGCAATGACCAAAATACCACCCAACTTCTCATCAAGCTTATAATACTCTTTCTGTGTCGGGTTCTCAATCTTTTCGGTATAAATTCCCAACCTTGGAAAGCCGTCATGTCTTCCATCTTTTAGATCTTTTAAAAAATGTTCTACCACATCTACAGGAACCATATAACCAATATTTTGGGACATGGTAATTTGTTGCATCACCACCCCTACTATTTTACCATCAGAAATAGTCGGTCCCCCACTGTTTCCTGGATTAATGGCAGCATCAATCTGAATAGATAAAAAACTTTGCCCACTATGGGCATAACGGTTATGCTCTATCCTAGAGACAATACCTCTACTAATACTAATGGTATTACCCCCCATAGGGTAACCATAAACCGTTACATTATCTTGCATTTTAGGCAGTGTACCAAAAGTTAAAGGCTTGGTATCTTCAAAAAAATGCTTATCTAACACCTCTAAAAGAGCCAAATCTATCTCATGAGAAACCTCTAATACTTTGGCTTGATAACGCTTGGTATCTCCATATTTTTTAACCTCTAAAAATGTTTGATTGGCAACCACATGTGCATTGGTTAATATACGCTCTCCTGATATAATACTCCCTGAACCATTAGAACGCAATGTTCTACTGTTCCATGGCTCTAAATAATTAGGCTGTTTTGATACCGTATATATTTTAACAATAGAGTTCTCTATTTTTGGCGAAGTCTCACTGGCATCTACAGTGCTACCCAATATTCCTATTATTAGTAATAGTTTTAAAAAAAAATTCATTATCTATCTCCAAGGATA
>DCAF01000040.1:79364-90215 GCA_002311915.1 Sulfurovum sp. UBA1140
GCGAGGGACTGGAGAAGCATCCCACGGTGTGGTAACATAAATATCGTAGTAGTAGAGACAAGGCATGCCTTGTCTCTACTGAGTCTAGTCAATCAAGCCTCTTCCATATCCGTCAAGGATTGGAAGAGGTTATTGACTATAATCCTCTATTTTAGTATAGGTCTAGCATTATACACAAGCATCCATCAATATCAATAGATTATGATATAATTCACAAAAAAATTAAGGAGTTCTCGATATGGCAGTAATCTCAATGGGAGACATTAAAAAAGGTGTCCGATTAGAATTAGATGGAAATCCATTTAGAGTAACAGATTTTCAACATGTTAAACCAGGTAAAGGTGCAGCTTTTGTTCGATGTAAAATCAAAAACCTCTCGACAGGTAAAGTAATTGATAAAACCATCCATGCAGGTGATAAATTTGAAATACCTGACTTAGAGCAGACCACCATGCAGTATCTTTATGATGATGGTGATATGCTACAATTTATGGACACCACCACTTATGACCAAATTGGTCTAACTCACGAGCAAGTAGGAAAAGATACCTTTAACTTTATGATAGATGGTATGGAAGCAGACATTCTATTTCACAATGGCAAAGCCATCTCGGTCGAGATTCCACAAACTGCTGTTTATGAAGTAGTCGAGACACCACCTAACTTCAAGGGTGACTCACAAGGTGGTAAAAAACCTGCAACACTCGATTCTGGAGCCGTGGTTCAAGTTCCATTCTTTATTTTAGAGGGTCAAAAAATTGTGGTTGATACCATTGAAGGTAAATACCTAGAAAAAGCGAAATAGATTCATAGACACCTTTTAGGTGTCACCTCCTCTTTAACCCTAAACAACAACTTCTCACTTATTATATTAATTTTATCATTGTAGTAAAATCTAAATATTTATTTTAAAAAAACTTTAAGTATTATATAACGCAAAACAGAGTAATATTTTAATATATTAAAATAATATTAAAATAAATTTTTATATTTATTTCAAAAGGAAAATACAAAATGTTTAAGAGAACACTATTAACAATTATAATTTTAAGTAGCTTAAACCATGCAGAAGACTCATTTAGTTCAGAACAGTTTTTAGGTATAGAAGCAGGATATGGCACGGTTCAATCAAGAAATGTTATCGGTATTCAAGAATCAGACAAAGGGGTCGAGTTTGGTTTTAGAATAGGAGCCCAGAACCAAGAGTGGCGAACCACCATTTCGGCACATGCCTTTAGTAAAAATAGTCAAGAGTATTTTAGAACGCTACTTATGTTTGATAAATTTGTTTGGTCAAGCCATTACAAAAAAGATGATGTTGTCTTTAAGCCCTACCTTGGGGGACATGTCGGATGGCTAAAATACAGCAGCAAAAGTGGTATCGAAGACAGTGGTTTCCTCTATGGAGGTCAAGCTGGAATCGCATGGAATGTCATGAGAGAGGTTGATTTTGACCTAGGATACCGATACTCATTTTCTGATGTACATAGCGTTGATGATATTGGTAGTGTTGTCTTTGCTGTTAACTATTTATATTAAAAAAAGGATTCAAAAATGAGATACTATTTTATAAAGTTCAACCTACTCCTCTTAATCACGTTATTGCTTAATGCCTGTGGTGGAGAGACAACATCAGCCACCTCTTCAGGAGGAGAACTCTTGATTGAGACCAAACGAACCCTAATAGGTAGCAATCAAAAAGAGTTTTTTATCGAATTTGCAATAGAAAACCACTATATTGATGATATAGAGGTAGAACTATCAGACATATCTGTAGAGATAGAGTCATGTAATACCAAAAAAAGCTTTCCCGATACTCCTAAACTTGAGCAATCTTATCTTCTCTCATCAATGATTAATTTTGCTACAGCATGTACCCCAACAGGCTACAAAGTTAAAGCCACTCAAAAGCTGACCTATGAGGGTAAATCAAATCATCTTCCTTATGAATCAGAACTCATCGAAATAACACCCGATGACAACATAACCTTTGAAGATAAAAATACTGTTTTTGATTATGATATTGAACTTAGAGCCATTAATGGAAGTTCAAAAATTGAGCTTAACACCACCAAACGATACAAACTCTCATTAAACAATCAAGATACCAACTCAAGTGTTTTTAACACCAATTCAGACTTTCAAGAAGAGAATGTTGACCTTATTATCATAGAAAGTACGGATGCCTCTAAGATACAACTCATTGAACCAAGTAACTATCTAACCAATAACGAAGAGGCAACCACCCAACTTACTTTTGAGAATATCAGTGATGTGGATTTGTATATTAGAACCTATGACACCTCAGGAGTTGTAAATTTAAATGTAGTTATTGAGTATACCAATAACAGAGGTGAGAAGCATAAAATAGAGACAACAACCTCTCTAACAATTTTATCAGGAGAGCCAACTGCATTCTCAATCAATAGTGCAGGAACCATCTATAACCCCAAAACTAAATGGTTTGAGCAGAAGTTTTTAATATCTGCTTCGGATAAATATAACAATACGCTTAATATTAAATCAAAAATTAATATTAGTGCCATGGCAGACTTTACAAGAGACATTAATGGAAATAGACTCATTCATGGAAAATATAACAATCTTACTCAAGATATTAAAGGTGAACTTATTGCCGACAAAGAGACTAATAGTGCTATATTTAGAGCAAACATTAAATACTTTACAGATAATATTATTGATAATGATAGAGATTTTTTGCTACTATTTGGAGATGTCAATGCTAGTGAAGCATTAGGAAAATGGGACATTGATGCTTATCATACAGATATGACACTAAATTTAATAGATAGCTATCAAGGTAATAGCCATAATAATTTAGGATTTGCCATAGGGCATAACTATCTTAATGAGATATGTAGCAGTGAATCAAAGGAGTGGGAACTTAAAATTGACTCTACCGATGGAACCTATCAATTAGACAATGAAGGAAAAACCTATGTTACCCTAAAATTTCCTGTATATATGATTGGTAAAAAAATAGCCTTAAGTGTTAATTTCTCAGGTAAAGACTTACGAAGTGGAGAGGTACATTTTGAAACACTCCATAGTTTTGAAGGGGTTAAAGTACCAGAGACAATTAACATAGATGCCAACACAACTACTTCTACCATAGAGAGCTTCTCTTTTGAGGTTGATACAGGTACAGAAGATAGATATTTTGTAAAAAATGCAGAAGTCTATTGTAAGATAGTAGCCAAGAATGTAGAGTATAAATGGTTGTCTAAAAATAGAGAGATAAAAACGCTTTCAGACTGTATGGCTAACGAAGATGGAGAGATAGCTTATGGTATCATTCGAGTAGATCTCATAGATTTAGAAAAGAGTGGTACGCTTACTTTTGAAAGATGTCAAGTTGATGACTTTATCGATGCTTTCTAAAAAGTAAAAGAGCAATCTTTTGCTCTTTTATCAAACTATTCTCTTCTTTTCACTATAATTTCAAAAACTATTCTTAGGTAACCCATTATGATTGATTTAAAATATCTACAAAAAAATTTCGATGAAGCCAGTGTAAAATTGGCAAAAAAAGGTGTTGATGGTGAGACACTTGAAGAGCTTAAAACCCTCTTTGCCAATCTTAAAGAGGTTAATTCTACACTAGAAGTCTCTAAAGCAGAACAAAATAAAATGTCAAAACTCTTTGGTCAATATAAACGAGAAGGCAAAGATGTAGCTGAACTTAAAGCCAAAGTTGATGCCAATAAAGAGATTATTTCAACCCTTCAAACCAAAGCCAATGTTGCCAATGTTGCTCTTCAAAATATCGCGTTAGCCATGCCAAACTTTCCCGATGATTCCGTTCCCCATGGAGCAGATGAGAGTGATAATATTGAGCTTAAAAGAGTTATGAAGCCTAGAGTCTTTGATTTTGAACCCAAAGAGCATTGGGCATTGGCAGAGATGAATGGATGGATAGATTTTGAACGCGGTGTCAAACTGGCAAAAAGCCGTTTCTCGGTTCTTCGAGGGGATGCGGCTAGAATGGAACGTGCCTTAATTAACTTCTTTTTAGACTGTAATGCTAAAAAAGGTTTTGAAGAGGTATGTGTTCCTTTTATTAACAATGCCAGCATGCTACAAGGAACAGGTCAACTGCCAAAATTTGGTGATGACCTTTTTAAAATAGAGGGTGAAGAGCTTTATCTTATTCCCACAGCAGAAGTCCCTTTGACCAACCTTTATAATGATGAGATTTTAACGGCTAAAGAGCTACCTATTCTCTTAACAGGATATACTCCATGCTTTAGAAAAGAGGCAGGAAGTGCAGGACGAGACACCCGTGGTATGATTAGACAACATCAATTTGATAAAGTAGAGATGGTTGCCATTGCCAATCCCAATCAGAGTGCTGAAATATTTAAAATGATGGTAGAGAATGCCTCGGATATTCTAACACAACTAGGACTTCCTCATAGAGTTGTTGAACTTTGTGGTGGAGATTTAGGATTCTCGGCTGCAATGACCATTGACCTTGAAGTTTGGTTACCTGGGCAAAACAAATATCGTGAAATTAGCTCTATCTCTAATACCAAAGAGTTTCAAGCCAGACGTGCAAAAATAAGATTTAAAGATAATAAGAAAAATAGCTTGGTACATACCCTTAATGGTTCTGCATTGGCAGTAGGAAGAACCCTTGTCGCCATTATGGAAAACTACCAAAATTCTGATGGCAGTATAAATACTCCTGAAGTGTTAAAAAAATATATGTAATACACTATTCCCACCAGTGTGGGAGTAGACTACTTTAACGTGGCAATATACTCTGCCACGGCTTTGATATCCTCATCACTCATGGTATCCACTTGACCCTTCATTGCTGTTCCCATCTTATAAAGATTTAAAGTTCCAGCTCGGTATTCCTTAAGCTGTTTAATGGTTTTAGCCATGCTTTCACCTGCAATAAGAGCAGATTTTCCCAATGCTTTTTTCTGACCATTCGCACCATGACACCCTGCACACTTTTTAAAAAGTTCCGCCCCATCAGCCATAGCTAGTGCGCTGAAGCCAACTAATATGAGTGATAATGCAATTTTTTTCATTGTTTTCTCCTAAAATAATTTGTTTTCAATTATGGTAAAATAATATAAATTAATTATAATTGTACTTTGTATAAAAATCGTGGAAAATCTCTCTTTATTTTGAATAAAATATTATATGCTATAATAACATAAATAACAAGGAGAGATAGATGTTTAAAAAGATAGTAATTATATCCATTTTAGGTTCAAGTATGTTGTTGGCTCAAAGTAGTGCAGGAATTAACATTACAGAAGATGATCTAGAGATAGAGGGAATATTAGATTCAAGAAATCTAGCAGCACTACAAACCAGTAGCACTATTTTTCAAGCCGATGTTAATTTCTTAAATATTGATAGTCCCAGAAAAAAGGCAAAAATGATTGGTCTAGGTGTAGGAGCCACCAATAAATTAGAAGGGGTTGAGGGTATTGAACTGACTTTTGGTGCTAAATTTATATGGAGTAGCGTTGATGGTGCTTATGATGATGAGAGCTTTACAGCCCTACCACTCATGGCAAAAATACGTTATGCTTTTCCCCCATTAATGTTTAATATTCCCCCTATATCTCTGGAAGGTAAAGCACTCTATGCCCCAAGAGCTTTAGCATTTGGTGACTCTGAAAACTACAGTGAATTTAGATTTACAGCAGATATTGAGATGATAGAGAATGTCAAAGTTTATGTGGGGTATAGAAACATTGTAACAGGATACAAACTCAAAGATGACTATGTTTTTGACAACGGTTTTTATGGTGGATTAAAGTTTACCTATTAATGGACAAAAGAGCCATTTTTTTAGACCGTGACGGCATTATTAATGTCGACCACGGTTATGTTCACCAAATTAAAGATTTTGAATTTACACCAAATATTATTGAACTGCTACACCTTTTTCAAAACAACCACTACAAACTTTTTATTGTTACCAACCAATCAGGAATTGGACGTGGATACTATACTTTGAATGATTTTAAAAAATTAACAACATGGATGATAGAGAGATTAAAAAAAGAGAACATTCTCATAGAAGAGGTACAGTTTTGTCCTCATGCTCCAGAGGTAAAATGCAGATGTAGAAAGCCTGAAATAGGTATGATAGAGGCATTGGTTAATAACCATAACGTAGATTTAAAAGAGTCATGGATGATAGGAGATAAACAGAGTGATATTGACCTAGCGCATAATGCAAAGATAGGTCAAACCATTGCCATTGGTGATAGAGTGATTAAAAATTCAACCTACCACTTTTTGACGATTACTCAATGTAATGCTTTTTTTAAAGCAAATCCAAAGAGGCTAACTTAAGCCTTCTTCTCCTCTTTTTTCATGTGAACCAAACGGGATACCATTCCATTCTCCTCTTCAAACTCGTGAATAATTGATTGAACTTTTGCTTCCTCAATAACTTCAACATCAAGAAGTACCGCGGTCATATTTTCAATGGCTCCATTGTAGGTATGAAGTGTCTTTTTAACAAAAATATAGCGTTCATCAAGAGTTCTCTTTATCTCTGCATCTATATCTTCTGCCATTTTTTCACTATAATCATTTGAGACCATACCTCCACCAAGGAAACTACTCTGAGTTCGTGAAAGCACCATAAGCCCTGCAACATCACTCATACCATAAACCGTAATCATATCTTTTAAAATTGCCGTTGCACGGTCAAGGTCATTACCTGCTCCTGTTGAAATTTCACCTAAGAAGACCTCTTCAGCTGCCCGTCCGCCAAGCAGAACATCAATCTCTGCCATCAACTCATATTTTCGTTTTAAGAATCTATCTTCATCATCAGGAAGATGCAGTGTATATCCCAAAGCACCCAAACCTCTAGGAATAATCGAAACCTTTGTAACTCTTGTAGCACCTTTAGTCAACTCTGCCATTAAAGCATGTCCACTCTCATGATAAGCAACAATACGTTTTTCAACTTCAGAGACTTTTCTATTTTTCTTCTCAAGTCCCACAAAAGCTCTCTCAATAGCTTCTAAAAGCTCTGCTTGTTTAATGGTTTTTTTATTGGCACGACCTGCAAGAAGGGCTGCTTCATTAATAATATTTGCTAAATCAGCCCCAGCCATACCTGCGGTCTGTTTGGCAACAATCTCCATATCAACTTCATCGTCTATTTTTACATCTTTAGAGTGTACTTTTAAAATTGCCAAACGCCCTGCATAATCTGGTTTATCTACCAACACCTGTCTATCAAAACGCCCTGCTCTAAGCAGTGCTGCATCTAAAATCTCTGGTCGGTTGGTAGCAGCTAAAACAATTACTGGTGTATCCGTACCAAAACCATCCATCTCGGCAAGAAGTTGGTTAAGGGTCTGCTCACGCTCATCATTCCCCCCCATCTGACCACCACTCGCACGACTCTTACCAATTGCATCAATCTCATCAATAAAAATAATCGAAGGAGCATCCCGTTTGGCGTGTTCAAAAAGATCACGTACACGACTCGCACCAACCCCTACAAACATCTCGATAAAACTTGAACCACTTACCGAGAAAAAAGGAACATCTGCTTCACCTGCAACTGCTTTTGCCAACAAGGTTTTACCCGTACCAGGAGGTCCCACAAGTAGAAGCCCTTTAGGAATCTTAGCACCAAGCTCAATATAACGCTCAGGATATTTCAAGAAGTCAACAATTTCAACCACTTCATCTTTTGCCTCTTGAACCCCTTGAACATCATCAAACTTTACGTTAGGCTTTTCAGAACTAATCAACTTATCGGTTTTACCTGCTCCTAAAATCCCTCCCATTCCTTTGGACATTTTTTTAGCCAAAAAGAGCCAAATACCAAAAAAGATAAAGATAGGCAACAACATACCAATAAGTTCAGACATTAACCCTTCACCAATTCTACCTTCATAGGTGATATTTCTATCTTCAAGCATTGGAATCAACTTCTCATCAAAGGCAGGAACATTTTGTGCTATATATTTAATATTTCCATCAATGTTGGTTGCTTCAATCGTTGTGCTGGTTATTTTTACCAAACTTACTTGATCATCTCGAATTAATCTCTTAATATCCGAATATTTCACCCGCTCTGTTTTGGCAACCTTTTCATCACCCATCAATTCAGAAAAACCACCATCACCATCACCCATAAATGATTTAAAAAATATAATAATAACTATAGAAAAAATAGCAAATGCCAACAGAGGGTTGTCATTAAAAAAGTTATTATTGTTGTTGTTGTTATTATTGTTATTGTTGTTTTGATTACTCATCTATTTTTTTATCTTCCTATATACAAGTGTTATCCACTCATCTTTTTGTTTTCGTTCCAGCAGTTCCAAGTCGTTATAAACTTCTACCACACCTGACTCTTTTTTATCTAAAATACCCGAAAGGATTAAAAGACCACCCTCTTTTGTTGCTTTTTTCAAATCATTAACTATAAATTTGAGCACATCGGCAATAATATTGGCAATAACAATATCATATTCACCTTTGGCTTGATTGGCAGAACCTTCCCACAACTCTTCATACTCTTCATGATTAAGTACAAAGTTCTCTTCGCAACTGTCCACCGAAATAGGGTCAGTATCACAAAGCTCTACCGTTGCCCCTAGTTTTTTACAAGCCAAGCCCAAAATTCCTGAGCCACACCCCACATCTAAAATACGTTGCGTACCTGTTACATAAGTACCAATAGCATCCAAACACGAAAAAGTTGTGGCATGATGACCAGAACCAAAAGCCAAAGCGGGGTCAATTTTGATGTTGATTTTACCCTCTTTTGCTTCATACCAACTTGGATAGATATAAAACTTTCCTGCCTCAATAGGTTCTATAGAGTTTTGATACTTGGCTATCCAATCTACATTATCTTTGACCTCGTTCTTATACTCAATATCAATCGACCCACCCAATGTTCCCACCAATGACTCCACGGCCTCTTGAACAAAAGCCACCTCATGCTCACTGCGTACAATAATCGTACCTTTGCCTATCTCAATTCCATGACCTGCAATATTGGCAATAAAATCTGCAATAAACTCTACAAAATCATCTTGCATTGTTAGAGTTAACTCATAATAGTGCTTCTCCATAACTACTCCTTCTTCGCCAATTTAAACGCCTCTTCAAGGTCTAAAGTTCCCTCATAAAAAGCTTTTCCCACAATCGTACCATCACAACCTGCTTCGATAAGCTTTTTTATATCTTCAATATCTTTAAGCCCACCACTTGCTATCGTCTCTACTCCTGAAACCTTAGCAATCTCTACAGTGAAATCAACATTTACCCCTGTGAGCATTCCATCACGACCTACATCGGTACAGATTATCGCTTCGACACCTGCATCAGCAAACTCTTTAGCCAAGTCCGTAGCTTTCATATCTGAAACCTCTGCCCAACCCTCAACAGCTACCATGCCATCAATCGCATCAATACCCACAACAATCGGATATTTTTTTGCCATATCTTTAACAAACTGTGGGTTTTTAACTGCCACAGAGCCCAGTATCAGTCTATCTACTCCAAGCTCCAAATACATCTTAATGGTCTCTTCATCACGAATCCCCCCACCAAGTTCAAGCTTCAAATTACAATTCTCACGAATCTTTTTAATCTGCTCCAAATTTTTCGGCTCACCTGCAAAAGCACCATTCAAATCAACCAAGTGTAACCACTCACTTCCTAGCTCTTCAAATCGTTTAGCAACTTGCCACGGTTCATTACTATATATTTTCGCTGTTTCCATTAAGCCTTTGCTTAGTCGTACTGCTTTTCCGTCTTTTAGGTCTATGGCTGGTAGTATTGTCATTTTATTCTTGTTCCTTGAATAGGGTTTTTAGTTTTTGTTTAAGGTCATCAAACCTATTATCTTTAAAATCAAATTGAGGGTATGGATATAAATCTCTGTATAAATTTGCTATTGGTTTTTTGTTAGGTTTTACCTTTTCTACGTCTAAACATTTTACTAATTTATCAAAATGTTCATAACAATTTTTCGTGTTAATGGTCTCTAATAAAAAATAATCTAAGTTTTTATTAAAAATATAAACATCTATTGGAATATTCCAATTTAATGCTTTTTTTAAATCTTCAAAACATACTAATGATTTTTCCATACCATTACAGTTTTTATCATCTTTTTCAAAATCACAGTCAAAAATAAAAAGTACTTTCTTCACTTCACCAAGTTCTATTTCCTTAGTAACCTGTTGATATTTAGATTGAGTGGCATCTAAAAGTTTCTTTTTACTACCCATGATATTAATATAACTTTTAAAATTAATTTTTTCAGAAAAAAGTATCTGATTGTTGTTTTTTAAATCTTGGAGAAGTTTAATAATGAATTTTTCATCATCACTTCCCTCAACAAAAAGCCTTACCATCCTCGCATCTCTTGTTCTTGGTCTATAGAATCGACAAACCAATCATAAGGATAAACCATTCCTTTTAACTCATCCTCTTGATTTTTACCTAACTTAAAAAATGTTATCTCTTTATCTTCTAATTTTTTAGCCACCCTTGCATAAGACTCTATGCACTCTTTTGAATGGGTTGTGGCGAAGACTTGGACATTTTGTTGTTTTGATATTGTTAGGATTATTTCCCATAGTTTGTCTAATTTAGTATAATGTAGTCCATTATCTATTTCATCAATAAATAATTGACCATTTTTACAAGCATAAATTGAACAAATAATAGATATATAAGTTTTTAATCCATCTCCAAAATTTGACAAATATATATACTTGTCTTCTACTTGAAGTTTTGGTACAGATTGTATAAATTTAAATTTCTTTATAGAAGAATCAAGTTCATGAATATATTCATCTAAAATAT
>DCAF01000040.1:90352-90735 GCA_002311915.1 Sulfurovum sp. UBA1140
AATTTTGCTTTTTCAAAAATATTTTCAATATCTTTTCTATGAACATAATCTATGCTATGCATCTCTTTTTCAAAAGTATAATCAATTTTTTTATTTTTATTTATAATAATATTAAATTTTTGTTCAAATAACTCTTTTAAAGGTTTTGTAACACCATCTAACTCTATATGTCTATCATAATGAATATAGTTTCTCTTATTTCTTATAATAAAAATTTGTAAGAGAATCCCTTTTGTTTTCTGTAAACAGATATAACAAGCCTCCATAAAAGCCGTCTTCCCAACATTATTCTTCCCACCAATAAGATTAACTCTTCCAAAGCCCTCTGCTTTAAAGTCTTTAAAACATTTAAAGTTTTTGATTTCTATGTTTTTTATGAAATG
>DCAF01000040.1:90995-108511 GCA_002311915.1 Sulfurovum sp. UBA1140
GATTTGGAACATTTCATTCCATCCCATGTGTGGTACTTTTAATTTATGGTCAAACTTTGACTCATCAAAAGCGACAACTTTGCCCTCTATTAGTCCTAAACCTTTGTGATTTCCAAACTCTTCACTGCTTTCAAACAGCAGTTGCATTCCTAAGCAGATACCAAGCAGTGGCTTTCCACTTTTGGCATAGGCTTTTACAGCCTCATCCATTCCATTCTCTTTAAGGTGCTTCATTGCATCACCAAATGCACCAACACCTGGCAAAATTAACTTATCATAATTTTGCAGTTTTGTAGGGTCACTCTCTACAGCTATATCTGCTCCTACTTTTTCAAAAGCATTTATCACAGAAGCCAAGTTTCCCATGTTATAATCGACAATTCCTATCAAGGGGAGTTCCTTATTATAATTTAACGTGATTATATCAAATTAAATTGAAAGCTCTTCCGTTAAGATTCAGTTCTCTTTAGAGTTTTTAGATAAAATAACACAAAAAGCTTTAAGGGGATATAAATGAAACTCGCCATTGTAAAACTTTCAGCCATGGGTGATATTATCCACGCAATGGTCGCACTACAATATATTAAACAACAGCATCCTACTTTGCAAATTGACTGGATAGTTGAACAGGGGTTTGCCAAAGTTTTAGAGGGTAACCCTCATATTGACAATATTTTACCTGTTAATCTAAAAGCGATAAAAAAAGATAAAAAAGTTCTTTTTAAAGAGATTAAAAAAATAAAAATCTATGCCAAAGAGAAGTACGATTTAATTATTGATGCTCAAGGGCTTATAAAGTCTGCCATTACTGCAAAACTCTTGGGCAAAAAAATTGCAGGATTCTCTAAAAACTCTATTCGTGAGGGGATTGCTAGTTATCTTTATACTCAAAAAATAGAGATAGCCTACAGTGCCAACACCATTGATAGAAATGCCAAAGTCATGAGCGAACCATTAAATGTTGAAATAACCCCTAAAATGATAATATATAAAGAGGCTTTTCTATTTTATAATAACGAAGATTCTATTATTTATGAGTATCTTTCGACAGATAAAAAAAATATTATTTTTGTTATTGGTTCAACATGGGAGAGCCGAAACTATCCCCGAGATAAATTTGCACGTATTGCCAACGAACTTAAAGAGAACTGCTTAATCGCATGGGGAAGTGAAGAGGAGTACGACAAAGCATTATGGATAGAATCCCACGCATCTTATGCCAAGGCTCTACCAAAAATAGACCTTAACAGTCTAAAAGCCATTATTGCAAAATCTGACCTACTGATAGGAAACGATACAGGTCCGACACATATGGCATGGGGACTAAATATCCCCTCTATCACCATCTTTGGACCTACCCCTATTAACCGTGTCTATCAAACACCCATTAACAGAGTTATCGCCTCGGAAAGTGACGTTGACCACTACAAACTTGATAAAAATGATTTCTCTATCACCGAGATAAAATCAGATAAGATTATCGCCATGGCTCAAGATTTACTTAATGGTTAATTACTTTTATCTGGGAGTCTACAAGTTTTTTGGCTTACTTTTAACTATTTTACCCCGAAAATTAACCATAAAACTGATGCAAGGGTTGGCATGGTTTGCCTATAGTGTTAGCCGTAAGCACCAACGTATTATTCATACCAATCTTGATTTAGCATTTAATAACAAGTTGAGTAAAAAAGAAAAAAGAGAGATTGGAATTGGTGCGTTTACCAATCTTATTGATACCACTTTTGGAATTATTAAGCGTGATGGTATGAGTAAAAAAGAGGTAATACAAAATATCTCATTTGAGGGTGAAGAGATTGTTAAAAAATATCAAGATGAGGGTAAAAAAATAATTTTTATTACAGGTCATCAAGGTAATTGGGAACTTCTTTCGCAATCTATTGCTATTAAATTTAACCTAACACTAGTGGGTGTTGGGAGAAAACTTGACAGTGAACTGATGGACAGCGTCTTAAAAGAGAACCGAGAGCAGTTTAATGTCGAAATGGTTTATAAAAAAGGGGCAATGAAAGGAACCATCAAAGCCCTATCTCAAAAAAAAGCAGTGGGTATTTTAATTGACCAAGCACTGCCCCCCAAACAAGCCATCAATATAGATTTTTTTGGACATCAAGCAAGACACACGCCCATTACAGCTATTTTGTCCAGAAAGTTTGATATTGACTTGATTCCTGCTTTTATCTCTACTCAAAACTATATCGACTACCATGTTAAAATATATCCCCCTATTCATGCCATAAAAACAGAAAATCAAGAAGAAGATTTAAAAAATAGTACCCAAGCACAAGCCAACATGATGGAACAGGTGATTAAAAAGAACCCAAAACAGTGGTTTTGGATGCACAAACGATGGAAAGGATTAAACAATAAAATTTACACATAGAGGACTCTTATGCAAAAACTAATAACAATTCTAATATTTATGCTCTTAAGCACCAACACACTTACCGCGTGGGAGTTGGATAAAAAAGTTAAAAAAGATGAGGGTGGATTTTGGGGAGCCCACTACGATATACCCAAACTGCTTATACTAGGAACTGTAGGAGTAGCAGGGTATGAGGGAACCAAAAGTAGAATGGGGAAAACAGCTTGGCAGAGTTTGGATGCAGGAATCATGTCTCAACTGCTTACCGAAGGAGCTAAAAAAATAGCAGGAAGAAACCGACCACGTGAAGCAGAGACCTCATCAGAGTGGCAAGAGGGGGGTGCCAGTTTTTTTAGTGGACATGTCTCGGGAACCACGGCTTTGGTTACCCCTTTTATTTTAGAGTATCAAGAGGAGTATCCTTTAACACATCTGTTATGGGCATTGCCCCTTCATCAGATGGTTGGGCGAGTCAAAGCACAAGCCCACTGGCAAAGTGATGTAATAGTGGGTGCATTGGTTGGTTTTGCCAGTGGTTATTGGGCAACCAAAAGAGAGACCCCACTAATACTCTATTTTGATAGTGACAAAGTGGTTGTGGGTTTAAAGCATCAATTCTAAAAAGACTGTTATGATAAAAAGTTTACAAAATAACCTAAAAGAGGGATTCATCGCCTATGGGGTTATCTTTAAATATTGGGTACTTTTTCTACTCATAGGGTTAACAGCAAGAACACTCCTTAGTTTTTTATTTATGGAGCCAATAAGTTCCGAACTGCTCTATATACTGCTCTATGGATTAAGAATGGACACCATTGTCTTTTCGGCACTGGGCATTATATTCTCTCTTCTCTATACCTTTAACCTACTTCTATTACTACAAGTGGCATTAACATTAAGCACCTTGGCATACTTTATTATTGAAATTGTTACCTTTGGTTTTCTTGATAAATTTTATGCCCGACCCAACTATCTTTTTTTAGAACACCTTGGCAACTACCGTGAGGTATTTGGTATGATTTGGGAACTCTATACCGTTCCACTTATCGTTCTTCTTCCCATTTTGCTCTATACTATATATAGGGTGGATCTTTATTTTAAACAAACCCTCTATAAGAGTAGTATAAAAGCAAAACTTATGGTGCTTCCCTTTATACTCATACTTCTCATGCTAGGAGGTCGTTCATCGCTTGACTCTTCGACTCCTAACCAAGGATTCTATACCTTTAGTAGACAAGGCATTAACAACGAACTTGCCAACAACTCTATCTTTTCGATTCTTTATGCCAACTACCTGCTTAAAAAAGAGAAGTTTTATAACTATGGTGACCTCTCTTTTAAAGATGCCTTGGCAAATGTTAAAAGATTGAACCATATCAACAACGAAACAGAGGGGCTACACCGATTACAAAAATCTCTTTTTAACAAAAAGAAAAATATTATACTGGTCATATTAGAGAGCTTTGGTCATGAACATGTGGGGTATTTAGGGGGAACACCTACCACACCCAACCTAGATAGACTGACCAAAGAGTCACTCTATTTTACCAACCTATACGCAACAGGTACACGAACCTCTTGGGGAATTTCAGCACTGACCACTTCGCTCTACCCTATTCCTTCACGAGAGTATGTCAAAGCCTCTAAATCACAAAAAGATTTCTATACCACTGCCAAAACGCTAAAAAATCATGGTTACGAAAGTACCTTTTTATACTCTGGCGATGTTGATTTTGACAATATGAGAGGCTTTCTATTGGCTAATGGATATGATAACGTGTATGGAAAAGAGAGCTTTAGCAAAGAGAAAAATAGATACACATGGGGATACTCTGATGAAGATTTATACAATAAAGCCCTCTTCTTGGCAAAAAACAGTAAAAAGAAACCCTTTTTTTTAACCCTGCTTACCCTATCAAGTCATGAACCATTTGATTACCCAAAAAACAGAGTAGCCCCCTATAGTAAAGCTCCAATAGAAGGGTTTGCCAACTCTATTAAATACGCCGACTATGCCATTGGTCAATTTATGAAGCAACTCAAACAAGAGGGACTACTTGAAAATACCGTAGTAGCCTTTATTGCAGATCACAACAATGATGCTTATGGAGCTTTTGATGTTCCCATTGACCGATATAAAATTCCTGCCATTATTCTCTCTAGTGATTTTAAAGAGCCTAGAAAATATGATAAGATAGCCTCTCAAATTGATTTTGCTCCAACCCTTTTAGATGTAGCAGGTATTGATGCTCTTCTTCCTACCATGGGCAGTTCGGTACTGCAAGTAGAACGAGATTCGGCTCTGCTGTTGGCTAAAAAAAGAAACTTTGCCTATCTACTAAATGACCGAGTTGTTCTTTATAAAAAAAATAGACCTGCACGTACCTATACCCATCAGTTAAAACTGATCAAAACCAATGAGCAAGAGCTAAAAGATGGCTTATCTTATATTTACGCCAGTCACTACCTCTATCAACATAAAGCGTTGTATAATATTGAGCTACCTCTAGCAAACCCCAATGAGTAGTGAGAATTTTAAATTCTTTATTTATTTACTTTTTTGATAAATTTATAAAAGTTCTCATATAGATGCTCATCTTTTTCAATAAGATAGTCATAATAAAGATATTTTAAGAAGTTATCAACCAGTCTCTCTTCAAATATCCAATTATCAAGATTTAGCAGAGTATCTATAAGAGCGTCTATATTATCCACGCCTTTGGTTATACCATCTATTCTGTAAAAGGCACTTCCTAGCACAATAACTCTCTTTTTAAAAAGTAGAGACTCTACACCCACCGTTGAGTTTATTGTTATAACAACATCGCTCTTTTCAATCAACTCTTGTGTTGGATAACCATTGGCAAAAGAGATATACTCTGACTCTTTGGCTCTTTTATGTAAATCAGGATAATTACGACTACTAGATGGATGCTCTTTTAATACAAAGTGATAAGAGGTCAATTCTCTACTAATTTGCTCTATTATATCAAAAAAAAATTTCATATTTTTAATCCATTTAGAGTTGGTAATAATCTGTGTATCTGAATCAACTTGAAAGGGAACAAATATAAATTGTTTAGGAAGAGGTTCAAGTGAGGTCTCAAACTTTCTTTTGTTTTTAGCTCGTCTAGGAGTTAAACTATTTGGTAGATTTAAACTATTTTGATATGCGTCAAAAAAGCTTCTCTCTCTTGGTACAGAATTATCTGCATTAATTCCTTTTGCATCAAGAACCAAACGATTTGGCAAAAGACCATTTTCAAAAAAGATAGATTTAACCCCTTTTAGTTTAGCTATCTCAATTGCTATACGCTGACGACATTTTCCCCCATTCCATAACAACATTGCATCATACTTTTTATCAATTAAGGAATAATATCGAAGATAGTGAAAAAGAGCTAATGTATTAAAATATAGACCCAACATAGATTTAGGCAGGGGAGCAACTTTAACTCTAAACTCCTCTATCGCAAACTTTATAGCAGGTTTCAAATCAACTCTGTGTAGCTCTTTTAAAGCTTTAAAAGAGAGTAGCAAACGATATTTGGGTAAAACAATATCAAAAAAATCAGAGTCCTCTTTTTTTAGTCTTATAAAAAACTTTTTATGACTTGAACGAATAGCAAAGAGAAGAACTTTCATGAAATACCTTATTTAGAAATAATCAAATTATCTCTGAAAAATCCTTTATAACACGAGTACCATTTTATCTTTTTTTTGATATACTCCTTTATTGAAATATAGAAATGAGAAATTAAAATGAACCATGAAATTCTAAATGAACGACACAAATATTTTGTAAAGAATATCAGAACCTATTTTAACCAAAGCTCCAATGAGACTATTTTCCAAAAGCGTAATACCATTAAACGTATTGAATTTGAGGGAAAAAAATATATTGTCAAATCCTTTAAGAAACCTCATATTATCAATAAAGTTATTTATGGTTTTTTTAGAAAAAGCAAAGCTAAAAAATCATATCTAAATAGCATAAAAATATCTGATTTTACTCCTGCTCCAATTGCTTATATAGAATTTAAGAAATTTCATCTTTTAGAAAATAGCTATTTTATTAGTGAACCATTTGATTATGACTTTACCATTAGAAAAGCCCTAACCAACCAAAACCATCCGAATAAAGATAAAATCTATAAAGCCTTTGCTAAATTTACCAATCAACTTCACAAAAGAGGTATACTGCATCTCGACTACTCCCCTGGTAATATTCTAATAAAAGAGCATGAGGGGGGATATAAGTTTAAGATTATAGATGTCAATAGGATGCAGTTCAAAGAGCTTACTTTGGATGAACGGTTAGAAAACTTTGCTAAACTTTGGGCAACTGATAAAGATTTAACCATTATCATTCAAGAATATGCCAAAATAAATAATATAGATGAGAAAAGAGCTTTAGCTACAACACTAAAAGCTTCACAGAAACATAAAAATAGAAAAAATTTCAAAAAAAAGCTTAAAGGAAAAAAAGTTGTTGATTAAAAATATATCTGTGGTTATTATGGCAAAAAATGCCCAAGAGACACTGGATCTTACCCTTGATTCTCTAGGCTCTTTTAGTGAAGTTATTCTCTATCTCAATAACTCAACGGATAACAGCGAAAAAATTGCCCAAAAATATAGTAATGTTAAAATTATTAAAGGGGAGTTTAGAGGATTTGGAAATACTAAAAATGACGCAGGAGAACATAGCAAAAATGACTGGATACTCTCTTTGGATAGTGATGAGATTATCACGGTAAAACTATTAGAAGAGATAAACAAACAAAAGCTATCTAATCCCAAAAATATATTTAAACTCAAACGAAACAACTACTTTTTGGGGTATAAAACACAAAGTAGTGATACCATTTTGCGTATTTACAATAGAACTTTTACTCAATTTAACAGTAATCCTGTACATGAAAAGGTCATAATTCCTCATAATGCTAATATCATTACACTAAATGAGCCATTTACTCACTTAAATATTACTAACATCAACCAAACTCTAACCAAGATTATTCAATATACTGATTTGGGAACAAAAGATAAAAAAACCTGCTTTTTTAGTATAGTTATTGTTAAATCTATTTTTGCTTTTTTTAAAACCTATATTTTACAAGGCAATATCATTCGTGGATGGGTGGGTTTTGCTTTGGCTATTAACTCTGCAAATAAACGCTACTATAAATATATCAAACAGTTCATTAACTGTCAAAAGAGTAAAAAAATATGAAAAAATTCCTAATCTACATCTCACAACCCTACAGTATCCCTATTGGTCAACCACTACAAGCCGAAATCAAAAAACGTGGTTTTATTGTCAAATGGTTTTGTGATGAAGAGCCTACCTGGCAATATTTAACCTCTAAAGAGCAACTTCTTAAGAGTGTCGATGAAGTAATAAAATTTCATCCTGATGTGGTACTAGTGGCGACCAACATGGTTCCTGATTTTTTTTCAGGCATTAAAGTTCAAATCTTTCACGGTTTTAGTGTGGGCAAACGAAGTAAATTAAAAGGGCATTTTAACATACGAGGAGTGTTTGACCTCTACTGTACGCAAGGGTCTACCACCACCAAACCTTTTAAAATGTTACAAAAAAAACATAAATATTTTGAAGTGGTCGAGACAGGTTGGTCAAAGGTTGATCCACTCTTTCCATTAGAAGAAAAAGATCAAAACAGAAAACCCACCATTATCATTAGCTCTACCTTTACCTCTCGTTTAAGTTTGGCAAAAAACAGTGCTGTTGTTGATGAGATTGAGCGATTATCCAAAAAAGGGAAATGGAACTTTATTGCCGTATTACACCCAAAAATGGAGCGTGATATTGTTCAGAAATTTCAATCACTTGAAAACAGCCATTTTAAGTTTTACGATAGCACCGATTTAATTCCACTCTTTAAACAAGCCGATGTAATGCTCTCCGATACCACCTCTGCCATTACAGAATTTATACTACAAAACAGACCTGTGGTCACCATCAACAACAATCGACCTGCCAACTACATGATTAACATTACCCAAGCCAGTCAAATAGAAGAGGCACTGACCCATGCCCTCAAAGAACCCACGAATATTATGGAGAACATTGAAACATTTATTCAAAAAACCCATCCCTATAACGATGGGAAATCTAGCCAAAGGATAATTGATGCCTGTCTGGATTTTTTAGAAAATAAGCAGATAAAGCGTAAACCATTAAACCTTATCCGTCGATATAAAATTCGTAAAAAACTAAACCATTTTAAAATAAATTAAATAATCTGTTTTTTATATTTTCTTTTTAATTTCCATTTTTTGAAAAAAGGAAGTTTTCTATTCTCGGGAACCCCATGTTCCTTAATATAGGCTTCTGTTACCTCTAAAACTCTTTTTGAAGATTCTCCATCGGTATAAGGATGATATTTAACCGTGGTTGCTTTACGTTTTTCTGTATAAACATCACTTCCCTCTAAGGTTCTCAAAACTTTTAAGAATATCTCATCAACCTCGGTATGATTCGACCATGCTATATTTTCAGACTGGCTATCGAGTGTAATCACAGGTTTATCTAAAAAAGTAAACTCATACACCACCGAAGTGGTATCACTAAGTAATAGGTCAGCCATGTGCATACTTGGCATAATATCACTATCTTCTATTATTAATAGATTACAATCTTCACTCATTGCTTTATACTCTTCAACGATACTTCTCTCCATATCATCATGAAATTTAACCAAAAATAGAATCTCATCACGAGAGCTTAAGGTATGTACCACCTCTTTTAAGTTAATGGCTGAAGTTAAAGAGGGAAGAAGACTTGGAGCATAAAGCACAATATGTTCAGCCTTATATTTGAGCAACAGTTTCTCTTTTTTAGCCATGGTATCTTCTGCAATGGTATGAAGATTATCAAGTTTACTCCATCCTGTCTCAATCACCTCAAAGTTTTTATGCTCCTGTGCTAATTTCTTAAATCGTTCGGTAAAGTAAGGGCCTTGGGTCAGATAGAGGTCAAAATAATCACGGTTTCTAAAATAATTTGGTTTCTCTCCTGCTAGAGTGTCAAAAATCTGTACCTTAAGTCCTCGTAACCAAAAAGGAATATCCTCTCCCGAAGCAAAGATGGCATCGGCATTATAATCTTCTAAAGATTTTAGACTGTTGGTATGGGTCATGTGCTTATAAGGAAATCCTTGGAATAGTGTTGGGGCAACATACCAAAGGTACTTATCCCCACGTTTAGCTAGTGCATCGGCTAAAGGTTTCATAATAGAGAAGGCGTAGGGTAAATTGCAAAATAATATAGTTTTCATACTGAAAGAATAACATAGTTTTTGTTAATTTATAACATTCAGCTTATATTTATAATATATTCACTTTAAGATTTATAAAATTTTAATCACCAATAGACTACAATAACTTTTTTAATTAAAAAGGATAATAATGAAATTTACAGGTAAAAATGTACTCATAACAGGATCAAGTAGAGGAATAGGTGCACAGATTGCAAAAAGCTTGGCAGAGTTTGGTCTAAAAGTTTGGATTAACTACCGAAGTGGTGAAGCAGAAGCAAAAGCTGTACAAGCCGAAATTATCGCTTTGGGTGGAGAAGCAGAAGTGATTGGTTTTGATGTCAGTGATGAGACAGCATTTGTAAATGCAATTAAAACCATTGTGGCTAAAGATGGCGAAATTTCATATCTAGTTAACAATGCAGGTATTACCAAAGATAAATTGGCAATACGTATGAAAGCTGATGATTTTATGTCGGTTATTGATGCCAATCTAAAATCAACTTTTATTGGTTGTCGTGAAGCCCTTAAAGCGATGAGTAAAAAACGATTTGGTTCAGTGGTCAATATCGCTTCTATTGTAGGAGAGACGGGAAATCTAGGTCAAACCAACTACTCTGCTAGTAAAGGTGGTACCATTGCCATGACAAAATCATTCGCCATGGAGGGAGCTCCCCGTGGAATTCGATTCAATACCATTACCCCAGGTTTTATTGCGACCAAGATGACAGATGTATTAAAAGATGAGGTAAAAGATGCCTTTACTGCTAAAATTCCCTTGGCAAGATTTGGTGATCCCAAAGAGGTAGCCCAAGCTGTTGCTTTTATGTTGAGTAATCACTCTTCATATATTACAGGAGAGACGTTAAAGGTAAATGGGGGACTGTATATGTAGAAAAAATGCTTTGGAAACGGAGGCAGATCCTTCCGATTCCAAGTTAAAAAATGCTTACTGTTGTGTAAGGTAGGCTTTATCAATTTGAAATTCATCAAATTTTCTTAGTTTATTATGTACAATAAATTTAGAGAGTTTTTTAGTATATTTCTCTTTAAGTTCACAATAGTTTACTAAGTATTGAACCAATTGAAGAGGGTTATCAGTAATATCTCTCTTTTTTCTAAAACTCTTATACGCTCCTCGCCCAATGGTCACAAAATAATGATCAATTGCATCGCTAAGTGTTTTATACGTTCTAAGATAGACAGGTTTACCATTTCTAGTTCCCTTAGCTCTCATTCGAGGCTCATTTTCACTAACCGACCACATTCCAAAGATATTGTTACCCTTTTTAAAGAATCTTGATTCACCCCATCCTGATTCAATAGCAGCTTGAGCCAATACAATACTAACAGGATGTGTCTTCATGCGAGACAATAACTCTTTGGTGTTGTCTGTTTTATACTTAGAGTAGAGGTCTTCAAGAAATAGAATATCTTCTGAACTAGGAGCATCACTATTACTAATGGCTCGAACTCTTGTTCTTGCAACTTTTAGTTTCTGCTTACTGATTAGAACAGCAGGAAGAATCATATGAAAAAACTTTTGCTTTTTAACAGAAACTTGAAGCTTATTTAAAGAGATGGTATTTGTATAGTTAATTGGTGGAATATTCTTATCTGTAAAGATGGTAATATCTTTAGGAGAGGATATTTTTTTATCAACTGTTTTTGCCTCTTTGGTACAAGCTTCTTTCATCTGTTCGGGTTCTTCATAGATATTGATAGTATCTACATGGCTGACACTCTGCTCACGTATTCCCTCTGAAACCTTCAAAATATACTCTTGTTCCAATGAAAATAATGCGGTGCTGATGCCAATAAATATTAAAAAATATTTAATCATGTTGTCTATGCCTTTCTGCAAAAAATTTGGGAATTATACCAACTTAAACTTAATATAAAGAGAAAAAAGTATTTTTCTTGATTTATTTAAAAAAAACATAATAATAAATAACAGAAAGGTAACAGTAAAATAGGAACCCTATAATGCTGTTATATAATGTAAGAAAAATAGCTCTTGTGCATCTTTCTTAATTTATTTTTAATAAAATCATAATTTAGAGACATAGTAATTAGCTTTTAGAATTTTTTTGCTATACTTACGGGCATAAATTTAAACTATTAGGAGAGTGTCATGGCACTATTTGATGATGTAAAAGACGTAGTTGTAGAACAACTAAATATAAGCCCAGATGAAGTAAAAGAAGATTCAAAGTTTGTAGAAGATCTTGGAGCAGACAGCCTTGATGTTGTTGAGCTTGTAATGGCACTTGAAGAGAAGTTCGATATTGAAATCCCTGATGAAGATGCTGAGAAAATTGCCAACGTTAGTGATGCAATTAAATTTATTGAGAAAATAAATTCTTAGTTTATAGCTATAATAAACCCTAGTTTTAGGGTTTATTAACATATATATGAGAATTTATATTTTATATATTCTGATCTATATCTTAAAAGTTAAAGAGGAGACCTAGTGAAACGAGTAGTAGTTACTGGCTTAGGAATGATTAACAGCGTAGGACAAGATAAAGAGACTGCATTTTCTGCTATTGTAGAGGGGAAATGTGGAATTAAAGAGATTGAACTTTTTGATGCCCAGAAATTTTCTGTAAGAATTGCGGGTGAAATTGTTGGCTTTAATCCAAGTGAAGTAATGGATGCCAAAGAGGTTAAAAAAGCTGATCGATTTATCCAACTGGGCATCAAAGCTGCCAATGAAGCAATGATTGATGCAAAGTTTAACGATGATGTTAATATGGAACGATTTGGTATCTCTTCTGCTTCAGGGATTGGTGGACTACCAAATATCGAGAAAAACTCCATTATCTGTGAAAAACGAGGGCCTAGACGTATCTCTCCATTCTTTATCCCTTCGTCATTGGTCAATATGTTGGGTGGTTTTATCTCGATTGCTCATGGAATTAAAGGTCCTAATCTATCATCTGTTACGGCATGTGCAGCAGGAACTCATGCCATTGCAGAAGCCACCAAAACCATTATGCTTGATGGTGCTGAACAGATGCTTGTTATTGGTGCAGAATCAGCCATCTGTGGTGCAGGAATTGGAGGGTTTGCTTCAATGAAAGCACTTAGTACCAACAATGATGACCCTCAAGGTTCATCAAGACCTTTTGACAGTGATAGAAATGGCTTTGTTATGGGAGAAGGTGCAGGGGCTTTGGTACTTGAAGAGTATGAGTCGGCAGTTGCTCGTGGAGCTAGAATTTATGCAGAAATAATTGGTTTTGGAGAGAGTGGCGATGCCAACCACATCACCACACCTGTACCTAATGGACCACTTAGAGCCATGAAGGCAGCTCTGCGTATGGCAGGAGATGTTAAAATAGACTATATTAATGCACATGGTACGAGTACCCCTGCAAATGATAAAAATGAGACCACTGCCATTAAAGAGGTCTTTGGTGGAGTTAAAAACTGCCCACCTGTAAGTTCAATCAAGGGTCAAATTGGTCACTGCTTGGGTGCTGCTGGTGCGATAGAAGCTGTTGTTTCAATTATGGCAATGCGTGATGGAAAGATTCCCCCAACTATTAATTACACCACCCCTGATGAAAATTGTGATTTAGACTATGTACCCAATGTTGCTAAAGATGCAGAACTTAACGTGGTTATGAGTAACTCATTTGGTTTTGGTGGAACAAATGGAGTTGTAATCTTCAGAAAGATATAAGGATATTGGATGCCAACTTATTTAGAATTTGAAAAAAAAATAGAGCAGATTCAAGAAGATATTGATTCTGCTCGTGCCAGAGATGACAGTTATGCTTTTGAAGCTTTTCAAAAAGATTTAGAAAAAGAGGTCAGTAAAACCATGAAATCACTCAGTGATTATCAAAAATTACAACTGGCAAGACACCCTGATCGCCCTTACGCTTTAGACTATATTCGTTTTATTATGGAAGATGCTTACGAAATTCATGGAGACCGAGCTTTTCGTGATGACCCTGCAATTCTTTGCTATCTTGGATATATTGATGGTCAAAAGACCCTGCTCATTGGGGAACAAAAAGGTCGTGGAACCAAACATAAACTTAAAAGAAATTTTGGTATGCCCAACCCAGAAGGGTACAGAAAAGCTCTTCGTGCCGTAAAATTAGCCGAGAAGTTTAATATTCCTGTACTTATGCTCATTGACACCCCAGGTGCTTACCCAGGGCTTGGAGCCGAAGAGCGTGGACAGAGTGAAGCGATTGCTAAAAACTTATTTGAGTTTACCAATGTTAAAGTACCCATGATTTCAATTGTTATTGGAGAGGGTGGGAGTGGTGGAGCCTTGGCTATTGGTGTAGCTGACCGACTTGCCATGATGCGTTACTCGGTGTTTGCTGTTATCTCTCCAGAGGGTTGTGCTGCCATTTTATGGAATAACCCTAAAAAAGTAGAACAAGCCAGTAATGCCCTAAAAATTACCCCTGATGATTTATACTCATCTGGACTAATTGATGATATTTTAGACGAACCTCTTATTGGGGCTCATCGTGATAAAAAATTGGCCGCTGAAATTGTTAAAACCTACTTTTTAGAGCAGGTACGAGCCTTAAAAGAACTCAGCGTTGATGAGATGCTAGAACAGCGTTATGTACGATTAACCTCGGTTGGTGCGTATAGCGAAGAACCTATTTAGATCTCTTCGGAATCGGAAGGCTCTGCCCTCCGTTGTTCGGGCGTAAACACTCCGTTTCCAAATCCTATCCCTCATCATAATGCAATTTCAACCCCTCTGAAGTCATCACAAAGCCTGTAATATGCACCTTCCCCTCATGTACCAATTTATGATGCTTTTTACACAAAGGAATCAAATTGTACTTATGGTTTTTATCTACTGCTCCAATTTTTCCCTCGGGGTTGGCTAAGTGTTGAGGTGAAATATGGTGTACCTCATCAACATTCTCTTCACATAAAGCACACCTATTAATAAAAAGGTCTCTGTTGTATCGGCTTCGTTTTTTAGATTTAAGCGTTTTAAGTTCAGAATTTTTACCCATGAGATTTTCACGAATACGATAAGCATTTTTTAAAAATGTATCATCCATGTGCAGTGACTTAGCAAACTCCAAACCATACAGAGAGCTACCCATGCCCAGTTGGAGTTGGCGATTATAGATAAGGGTGTCATATTTTTCATCATACTTAACACCCAGGTGTAAAAATATAAGAGACTCTATCTTTTGAAGCTGTTCAATATTTTTAAGTTGATGCAGGTGGGTGGCAAAAATAAAAGTAGACTTTAACTCCAAGAGTTTTAAAATAGCCCCTGCCACAATTGCCAATCCTGATTCGGTTTCAGTTCCTTGAGAGATTTCATCACCCAGTATCAAGCTTCGCTCACCTGCACGGTTAAAAATATTTTTAAGCTCCATCATCTCAACAGCAAAGGTAGACAATCCTTTATAAAGATTATCTTGTGAAACAATACGTGTAAAGAGTTTATCATACATGCCCAATTTTAACTCAACAGCAGGAACAAAAAAACCTGATTGTGCCAAAATAACCGAAAGCCCAATACTCTTCATGAGTGATGATTTCCCTGATGAGTTAATACCATAAAGCAGTATTCCATTCACTCGATAACCCCCATTGGCATTGAGCGTAATATGGTTATATTTGGTAGCAATTCCCTCTCCCAAGTAAATATCATTAGGAACATAGATACCACTCTGCTCATTCGATTCAATAATTGGGTGTCGCAGTCCAATCGCTTCATAAGCATGAGAGTCGTTAACAATAATCGGACGTGTCAACTGCATCTTCTTACTACATTTTGCCGTCGATATTGCCACATCAATATTGGCAACAAATACTATTAATTCATCTAAAAGGTGAGAGAAACGATTCTCTAACTCATCTAAGCTTTGCAGGTAACGGGTTTTGACCAAAGCGATAAGCTTGACTTGATTGGCTTCGTAGTTTTGGGTAATCTCTTCAAAGAGTGAAGAGTTGAGTTTAACACTATTTTTTAACTGTTTATAATGAAAATCTTTAAAAAAGTAGTGCTTTTTATTAATCGTTACAAACGAAGTTTTTAACGTTTTTTCAATCAAGGTAAATCTGGTTTTGGTCAGGTTTAGACTGTACCCCTCACTCTCTAAATAAGCAATATCGACATAACCATTTTTAGTCGATTTATTTAGTTTCTCTTGGTCAAAAAGTTTATTAATATGTGTAGATACTTGTTCGAGTTTCTGCATCTCTACGCTTTGCTTTGTTAAAATGGCATCAATGGTGGGGTAGACCCCCTCTTTAAAAATATTGTCATTAATCTGATTGATACGAAACCTTGCACAACACTCAAAATTAAAGGTATTTTTGAGATATTTTTGAAACTCCTCTAGCTCTGTTACCATTTTTTCATCATAAGTAATGCCTTGTTTCTTGGTATCTTGAAGCAACAGAGCAATGGCATTAAGCGACATCATCATATAGGTTAACTCTACGGGGTGTAACTTTTGCAGTTTCATCCGTCGGGTAATACGCTCTAAATCATAAATATTCTTAAGGTGAGTATCGTAACGTTCGCTATGCTCCATCAGTTTTTCACAAAGGTCATACCTAGACTCTAAAATCTCTTGATCAACAATGGGTGAAAGCAGTCGCTCTTTAAGCAGTCGTTTTCCAAATGCCGTCGAGGTCTTATCCATCAGTTTAAGTAGCGTCACCTCAGAACGGTCACGAGCAATCACCCCCAACTGTTCAAGGGCATTATTTCCCAAATACAAGTAACGGCTCTCTCCTAGAAACAGGGGTCGGTTCATTTTTTGGGTAATCAACTCATCATGCTCAATAATAAACTCAATCAGTATCGCCAACGCTTCGGTGGTATAGGGGTGTCGCTCTAAATCCAAATACTCAATCGCCGAGAGAAATGAATTAATTTGGTAGACTTTTTTAAACAACTCATTCTGATAAACAATTTTGCATCGTTGCTCATTGAAAGAGGTATGAAAAAGCCCCAACTCCAAATAACTCTGTAACCACTCTTTATCAATATTTTTATTCTCTAGGGTTACAATTACTTCTGCTGTATTGTAGGTTTGAAGCAAATTAAACACCTCATCCAAAGCATACGTTTTATCATCACGGGTTGAGTGCATCTCATTGGTAATGGTCTTTCCTGTGGTTACATCAATGGCAGAGTAGCCTACCGAATAAATCTCTTGGTTCTCATCCACCACAATCGAGACAATATTATTTTCACTCACTTCAGTTTGATACTCAAAGTTGGTACCAGGAGAGATAATATTAGAGATATAGCGTTTAAGGTTTGGGACTTCACCCTTCTGCTTGACCATCACTATCGTATACTTTTTAGTGGCAATCAAACGTGAAAGGTATCGCTCTATCGAAACCGAAGGCACTCCTGCTAACAGAGGGTTTTTAATAGAGTTCTCGGCAATCGCTTTATTTTTACGTGTCAATTGAATATTAAGCAGTTCGGCAATCTCTTTGGCTTTTCCAATTTTAAGCTCGTCGTTATTGACTTCATAAATTTCAAAAAAAGTGCCTATCTCAATAAGTATTAGAGTATCACTGCCATATTTTTTTTCAAAATGTCGTTGCAGGTCAAAATAGATTTCAGCTAAAAGCTTACCTTTGGTACTTAATATTTTTGATACTTCTTCCACATGTTGCCTTGCTGTTTTGATTTGTTATTTTATCATATTTTAATCAGAAAATTAAGATATAATAAATCTGAAAAAATAAAATTAAAAAACGAGATTATGTCAAACCATATTATTAAAAAACTACTCTTCACCTCTACTCTTTTTCTACTCACTGCTTGTGGTCAAGTCGAAATCACAGAACAGACAGAGAGACCAACCGAGTCTAAC
>DCAF01000040.1:108582-115292 GCA_002311915.1 Sulfurovum sp. UBA1140
CCGTCACCTCTCCTCAACCCATCAATGAACCCATTAAAACCATTGAAATTAAAGAGAACAACAGAACAGAAACCACTCCTATAGAGTTAAATAGTACGGCTCAAAATAGTGATACACCTGTTAATGTAAACACAACAGACCCCACATCACCATATACCGACAACACAACCAACACATCTTCTTCTAGCAATACCCCCACCACTCCAACAATAACATTAATAGAAGAACCTATAACATCAAGCATTACCGTAAATCATTTTATCAACTACAACAACTGTGACCAAGTCATCGAAAAGGATTTTTCAACGGGAGCCATTCTCTCTATCTGCTATAATTACGAATACAAATCAGCCACCTATGTAGGCTATACTCTTGATGGCAGTTTGGTCAATGCCGTTAATATCAAAGAGAGACCCAACTTCTATATAGAGCCATCCATTCCAAATGACTACCAGAGTAAATACAGCGACTACACCAACAGTGGCTATGACCGAGGTCACCTAGCACCTGACGCTAGTTTTGATTACAACCAAGCCGATTTAGATACTGTTTATACCTTAGCCAACATTATTCCCCAAGACCCTAATGTCAACCGATACCACTGGACAAAAGCCGAAGCCTACGAACGAGAGATGGCATACACACTAGGAGAACTTTGGGTTATTAATGGAGTTGAGTTTGAGAACCCTACTTATATAGGAGAGAATAAAATCGCGGTACCAAAGGGATTTTGGAAAATACTATGGAACGAAGCAGAAGAGTTTGAAGTCTGCTTCTATTACAATAATTTTGTATTAGAAGCAGAGGATGATACGCTAAATAAGCATATCATCAATTGTGACCTATTAATGTAAAAAGTGTCTAACGGTAGTAAAGTATAAAGAGATTCCATGCTCATTAGCCGCATCAATCACCTCTTCATCACGAATACTTCCACCTGGTTCTATAATCGCTTTAATCCCCGCCTTGGCAGCTGCGTCAATACTGTCACGGAATGGGAAGAATGCTTCACTTGCCATGACTGAACCACTTACATCCAAGCCCATCTCTTTGGCTTTTTTTAATGCACACCCCGCAGCGTCCACACGACTAGTCATACCCATACCAACAGCCACCATCGCTGAATCTTTAACATAAACCACACAGTTTGACTTGGTAAGTCCTGCTACCTTCCATGCGATTTCTAGGTCTTTCATCTCTTGCTCTGTGGCTGTTAGTTCTGATTTTTTATGAGCATTTTTTACCTCGTTATCACAGATACAGTCAGAGTTTTGATAGACAAATCCACCATCTACATGCTTAAAGTCATGCGTGTCTTTGCTCATTACCAGTTTGGTTCCACCTTGTGCAAACAGTTTAAGTCGTTTTTTCTTGGCAAAAACTTCCAGTGCCTCTGGTTCAAAATCACTAGCCATGACCACTTCTAAGAAAATCTCATTCATCTTTTCAGCCAACTCTTTGGTCACAATACCATTAACAGCCACAACTCCACCAAAAGCAGAAACGGGGTCACACTTAAGTGCTTCGGTATATGACTCTAGCAGACTGCCTTTAATCGCAAATCCACAAGGGTTTCCATGTTTAACAATACAGACAGCATTCTCATCTCCAAAACTAGAAGAGATTTTTAATGCACCATTGACATCATTGATATTATTAAACGATGCCTCACCTTTTACCTGCTGAAAGTTCTCTGTAAAGTGATTGTCAAACTCATACAATGCACCTTTTTGATGTGGATTCTCTCCATATCGTGTTTGGAATGATTTTTTGCCTGTAATAAACTGATACTCACCAAATCCATCGTTAAATCGTCCATTCATATAGTTGGCAATCATCGCATCATATGATGCTGTATGTTCAAAGGCTTTTATCATCAAGCCTCTTCTAAACTCTAACGAGTCTGCTTTGTTCTCTAAAGCATCAATAACGGAAGCATAATCATTCGCATCGGTCACAATCAATACATCATTAAAATTTTTAGCAGCCGAACGTACCATGGTTGGTCCACCGATGTCGATATTTTCAATAATTTCATCAAAATCTTCGGTTCGTTCAATCGTCTCTTTAAAAGGGTAGAGATTCACACAAACAAGGTCGATTCCCTCAACACCCAACTCTTTGGCTTGTGCCACATGTCCTGCATCGCCTCTTTTATGCAAAATTCCACCATGAACAAAAGGGTTCAAAGTCTTTACACGACCTTCAAAACACTCAGGAAACTTGGTGACTTCATCAATCTCAATAACCTTTACACCATTGTCCGACAACTTCTTATAGGTTCCACCTGTCGAGATAATCTCCCAACCCATTTTCTCTAGTCCCTGTGCGAACTCTACAACTCCATTTTTATCACTTACACTTAGCAATGCTCTCATCTATTGTTAACCTTAAAAGAATTTTGGGAATTATAGCCAAAGTGTGGTTAGGGATTTAAGTAGCATGGTTCTATTAATTTATGATTATCTTTTGATTGTCCATTGGTTCACACTAAACCCCTATAATACAAACATGAAAGATGTGGAACTAAGAACTCCACTTTGGAAACGCTAGTGTTCCAAAATGATATGAAGTAAATGTTGAAAATTTCATTAACAACCTCCTTTGTAAATTGTAAATCTCCCTTTAAAATTTAAAACTTCTACTCATATCTTTCTTCTAGGTTACCCCAAGAGGGTAACCCTATATACAGTTACGACAACAACCCCCGAACCTCATCTTCGTCTATCATATCTTTTTCATACTTTACCACGGCAATATTCTCTGTCTCGTTAACATAGGTTTCAACTATTGCCTCATGCTCTATTAGATTTGCAACTTTTTCACGGTCAAAAAGGTCAAGAGGTAGATAAACATTCCCACGATTGTTTGGGCTTGGCATGGTAGCAACCCAAATAAACCATCCAATGGCAATAACAGCAACAACCATCGAGAGCGTTGCTCGGTCATAATTTTGCATGAGCCAACCTGCCAAAAGACCACCTATGGTAATACCGATGTATCCAAAGGTATTGGCAACACCAATCGCTGCACCTTTTTGGTGAACTTTGGCAAATTTACTAACAAAACTCTGTAGCAGTGGCTCGAACATCATAAATCCTATCATAAAGAGCGAGACACCAATCGAGAAGATTAAAGCAGAGTCTGCAAAACCCATTGCCATAAAACCTATAAAGATAGAAGCAACAGAAATCATAAAAATCTCTTTACCTTTTCCGTACTTCTCACCAAATATAGCTGAAGGTGCCATGGCAAAGATACCTAAAACAATGGCAGGAAGATAGACTTTCCACAACTCTACTTTCTCCCATCCAAATCCACCATCAGCAATAGGGTTTGTCATTACAATAGGGATAATAAAAAATGCCATGGTCATAATAGACGAGTGAAAAAGAAAGGTAATGTACATTCGAGTAAGGGCTTTATCTTTAAAAACATCCATCATTTTTGATTCATCTTCACTATAGCTATGAACAATTTTTGGAGGCTTAGGCACAGAGGTAAAAAGAACAGCTATTGCCAGTACCGATAAGATAGCAGTAAGCCAAAAGAGCTTATCCGCACCCCAGTTACCACCCACAATAGGTGCAATAATCATCGCAAGCGAAAAACTCATGGCGATAACACCACCCATAATTGCCATGGCATGAGCCCTCTGCTCCTCTTTAACCAAGTCGGCTATCATTGCTGTAACCACAGAACCGATGGCTCCTGCACCTTGCAAGAAACGACCTACAAGTAACATATAGATATTGTCACTCAAGGCACAAACAACAGAACCTAAAATAAAAATCATAAGACCAATAAAGAGTGTCTTTTTTCGCCCTAGGCTATCACTTAATCTTCCAAAAGGAACTTGAAATATCGCTTGAGTAAAAGCATAACCACTCATGGCAGCACCTGCTAATAGGGGCGTTGCTCCCTCTAATCCGAGTGCATAGACGGAAAGAACAGGAAGAACGATAAAGAGTCCAAAAAATCGCAGACCGATAATGGAACTTAGGGGCAGTATCTGTTTAAACATATTAATATCTCCTATAGGATAAAATTTGTCCTATTATATGTAAAGAAGGTTAAGTATTCATGAAAATTGTATTAGCAACAGGGAATAAGGGAAAACTAAGAGAGTTTAAGCAGATGTGCAAAGACGAGGTAGTTGGTTTTACAGAACTGCTTGGAGAGATAGAGATAATCGAAGATGCCAACAGTTTTAAAGGCAATGCCCTTATTAAAGCTCGAACCATTTATGAAAAGTTGAGCAAAGAGTATCTGGTCGTCTCAGACGATAGTGGTATCTCGGTTCCTCTTTTGGGTGGAGAGCCTGATATCTACTCAGCACGATATGCAGGAGTTGGAGCCACAGACAAAGAGAACCTGCAAAAACTCATTAATAATATTCAAGCCAAAGGGGTAGAACGAACACCTGCTTACTACACTGCATCCATTGCCATTGTAAGCCAACATGGTGAGTATGTGGTTCACGGATGGATGCACGGCGAAGTTATTACAGAAGCAAAAGGAGAAAAAGGGTTTGGCTACGACCCTATTTTTATACCCACAGGCTACCAACAGACCTTGGGTGAGCTTGATGATGAGGTTAAAAAAGGTATCTCTCATCGTGCCAAAGCGTTGATGTTGGCTAAACCTATTATTGAGATGCTCGGTCGAAGTTAAATCTTATTAAACACCAAAGGAGTCACTATATGCGTTATAAGTGATTTATTTAAAAAAAAGGAGAAGTAATGGAACATTTTTTTACCTGTCCCTACTGCTGGGAAAGAATATCTATGATACTAGATAGTCAAGAGGAATCTAGCGATTATATCGAAGATTGTGAAGTTTGTTGTCGTCCGATTGAACTCGTATTTAAATTTTCGGGAGAAAATTTAATCTATTTTGAAAGTAAACAGATGGAAGGGATTTAAGGTTTTAAAATTATAGGAATCGGAAGGTTAAAACTGCTCCTATTGTTTTGGAGATTAAGAAAAGGATTTTGGGTATGGTTCGACGGTTTTAGGTTGATGTTAGTAACTATTTTACTCTTCCAACTTTTTAACCCAAACCCTTTTACCATCAAACACCACCCCAAAGCTCAAAATATTCTCATATTCTCTCTTTTTGACAAGAGCCACATACTCCTTCTCTTTTATCTGCTCCACAGCACTCTCCAAGGCTCTCTCTTTGGTCTCTTCGATAAAGTCATCAATAATTTTTAGCTCTATCACGATAGCCAGTCTTTTTTTATCCTCTTTATGAAGAAGTATAATATCCACTCGTCCATATCCTGCCTCTTGGTTTGAGATAACCTCATAATCACCAAGATTGACCAATAATCCCAAGAAAAAAGCATGATAGACACTCTCTATATTTTTACCTGTATCATAAAAAGATAGTGTGTCTCTGACAAACTCACTAAATATTCGCTCAAACAGAGGCAAATCACCCTCTGTTAACGATTTTAGAAGTATTCGTAATTTTCGATTAGAGAAACTATCACTTATCCAGTTTGAGATGATATTTTTAAAGATATATTGACACTCTTGATTGACAATAGCAAGTTGACAGAGATGTTCACCTTCGTTAAATTTACGACTTGTATATTTTAGATAGCCCGAAAAAAAGAGAAATGAGTAAAGCATCTCCTCTTTAAAGTTAAAATCCTTGTCTCTAAAGGTAATATTGGGGTTAATCACCCTCTCTACACTTTGCCCCTTTAGTAGTAGTTTTAAATCCCCTCTAAAATCTTCGGAATTTTCTACAAGTGTTCTTATAATCCCATTAGAGGAGGTATTTGCCCAGTAGACATCAAATTTTTTACTATCAGCATAATTAAGAAGTGACCAAGGATTATAGATATGACAATCTCCTATTGTATATCCATCATACCACTTCTCTACCTCTTCAAATCTATCTGCTAGTTCATACTCTTCAAGCATAGATTTTACTTCATTGGTGGTAAATCCAAAAATATCATTAAACTCATCATCTAATAGCGTATAAACTTTTATATTATTTAAGTCACTAAATATTGACTCTTTGGAGACTCTTAAAATCCCTGTTAGTACAGCCTTATAGATATAGGTATCATTATCTTTCAGAACAGCCCCCATAAAAGTTTTGAAAAAATCTACAATATCTTTATAATACCCCTCCATAAACCCCGTTTGAATGGGAGTATCATACTCATCTATTAACACTATACATTTTTGATTATAAGCAATAGTTAGGAGTTTTGAGAGAAGTTTAAAGGAGTTCCCAATATCAACTTCTGATGCCTCTTCAATGATAATTTTATCAACTATTTTTCTATCTATACTCTCTATATCACTTTCCATAATAATTTTATAATGTTTACGAAACTCATTACTTACCAATCGTTTTATCTTATTCAAACTCTTTTCAAAATTTTTCTCTTTCACATCTTTAAAAGAGATATAGATAATTGGGTATCTGTTAAAGTGCTTCATTGCACTTTGATTTTTTGAGATATTTAGACCATCAAAAAGAGTTTTGTTACTGTTTTCAACACTGAAAAAATAGTTAAGCATACTAAGATTTAGAGTTTTACCAAATCTTCGTGGACGAGGAAGCAAGATTATCTTTGGACTAGTATCCAAAATCTCACTAACAAACTCTGTTTTATCAACATAATAGTAGTTTTCTACTATTAACTCTTTGAAGTTACTTATTCCTATTGGTAGTTTTTTCAT
>DCAF01000070.1:0-1121 GCA_002311915.1 Sulfurovum sp. UBA1140
GTTTGTTTGGGTGGTTAAAGAAGAAGCTTAGAGTTCTTCTTTAGGAAACATCTCCATCACTTCATCTAAATTCATCCGTACCCACTCTTCTCTAAAGCCAACACCCACGCGAATAGCGTCATCAGCAAGTGCATAAACTCTCTCTTTATCTACCTTACCTGTATTGATAATATTTTGAATATCCTCTTCATCATTTTGAGCAAAACGAGAGATTTTAGAGACAATCAAATCTTCAGGAGCTAAAAGATAAATCTCAAATTTCTCCTCAATGGTTATCATGTGAACGGCTCTATCTTCATAATCCTCTTGAAGAAGCCCAAATGTACTGTTGTAAGTATGGTCATAATGCACTTGTTCAAGTTTCCCCTCATTATTGAGCCAAACCACAAACAAATCTTTGGGGATATTGACAACAAAAGGCATAATCAAATCAACATCATCTGAAACTCTAGCATTACAATAATAGTGAACAGCCCCACCACCTGTAAGATAGGCTCTAACGGGTTCTTTTTTATGAGCGTTGGGTATCTGTTTGGCTATCTCTTCCATCATCTGAACAATGGCTTCACCAAAACTTTTGGCTATCATAGCTAAAACCTACCTGTCATTTTAAACTGATTAAATCGTGCCATATCTATACCATTGGTCAAACCATAAAGTCTAGCCAATCCATTCCCTGTTTCCATTTTGTTAGCATAGTAAAAACCTACATTAACCTTGGTTTTAAAAGAGAGTTCTACCAATTTATCGGTTAAAAAACTATAAAGGTAAGCACTTCTAGCTCTTGCTTCTTTAGAGAGTGAACTATCTTTTGCCAACTTTGACCATACAGAACTATCTCGACCCGAGACAAGTATTTGATAGAGGCTCTTTTCAAAATCCCTTAGAGAAGTGAAATATTTTTCATTTTCTAGTAGTTTTTTTAGGTCGTTATTATTGCTCATATTTAATAAATTTTCTGCTTTATCATAATCTAAAGTTTCTAAGAGTTGATAAAGTTTTGCTCTATTTCCTTTTTTCCAATCTCGCAAAGTTCTTTCAGGGACATTTAGAAGTTTTTGTATTTGTTGTTGAGTCATAGATACTCCTTTTTCTTGATTATAGGCGAATATTGCCGTTTT
>DCAF01000070.1:1233-2064 GCA_002311915.1 Sulfurovum sp. UBA1140
GAAATTGCTTTGACCCCTTTATCTTGTGTTTGTTTGGGTGGTTAAAGAAGAGAGAGTTGGGGAAGATTAGAGTATCTTTTCCCACTCGAATTTGGAGATGTTTTTATCTTCCTTTGAAAACTCTATTCCAATAATAATAAGCTCTTCTGCTTTCTCTCGATATTTTTCATAATATCTTTTCTCTTTTATCTGCTCTAATGCTTTACCATTTTGATTTTTATTATCCACAACTTTAAATTCGATTACATAAACTTGGCTCATATCAGGTGTAGCAATGGTTAAATCAATTCGACCCAAATTGGTTACATCTTCAGCTATAAACTGGATTCCTAAACCTGCAAGATAAGAGTAAAGGACATTGGCATAGTAACCCTCATAATTTTGAATGTCATTGTTAACATAAGAGTTATACGGAAGTGATGCAAAAAGTTGATATATCTCTTTTTTAAACTGCTCCATATCTTTGTTTAATATGGCAGTTAGTATTGGCATTTTAGGAAGAGAACTATCAGTCAAAAGATATTTGAAAATATTTTCATTCAAAGCTGTTCTAACTTCAAGATTAGGATAAGTTAACTGATAAATTCTTTGATTAAATATCGTTTTAACCTCTTTTATTGTCAAATATCCTGTTTGAAAAAGTAGAGTTTCTATCTTTATATCATCTACATCAAAACTACCTAAGTCACTTTCGCTAATAGCTACATTTTCTAAATTTGGTAAAAAATAGTTTTTTTGTTTTAGTATTTCAATTAGAAATGATGGATTACCTGTTTCAAACCAATAGTTACTATAGATTTTATCTTTTGAAAAGAAAAGTAATATATCAAA
>DCAF01000070.1:2136-4503 GCA_002311915.1 Sulfurovum sp. UBA1140
CGTTCATCAAAGTGAAATTTTACATCTTGATGAGTATAACCACAAATGGTAGCGTACTTTTTATCAAGAGATATATCTTCTAAGTTATTAAGTCCACTAAACAGACTAACCCTTGAAAATTTACTTACCCCTGTTAAAAAGGCAAATTTAACATATTGGTCACTATCTTTTATAACTGAATAAATATTTTTAAGTCTATCTCGTATCTCTTTTGATAACTCTTTATTGGTCACATTATCCAAAATAGGTTTATCATACTCATCTATTAAAATGACCACTTTTTGATTGTATTTTTCATAGGCTAACTCAATAAGCTCCATAAAACACCCTTGAGCATCATCTATATCCTCACACTTTATCTTTAATCGTTTTTGATTCTTTTTTATAATAGTGAATATTTTTTTATCTAAATCCTCAACACTCTTTACAACCCCTGCTCCAAAACTAATATGAATCACAGGATAGGTTGTCTCCCAATCCCACTTATCATAAATATAAAGCCCCTCAAACAGCTCTTTTTTACCCTCAAATATATCTTTGAGTGTATCTAAAAAAAGAGACTTACCAAAACGGCGTGGGCGTGAGAGGAAGTAGTATTTTCCTTTATCTATGAGTTGATGAGCCAAATCTGTTTTATCTATATAGATATAGTTTTTTTCTTTGTCTCTTATTTCGTGGAATGTTTGGATTCCTATTGGTAGGTTTTTCATGGTTGTATCCTCATATAATAACTTTGGAAAATGGGAACAGATTAACTAGTACCATTTTTCATATTCATTTGAAACATTTGTATGTCTACTTCCTTTTGAAGTATTACAAAATTCACATAATAACTGTAAATTTGAAATATCGTTAAATCCATATTTTGCTAAAGGTATAATATGGTCAATATGATAGTTATTAGAAATATTGATTAATCCCGATAAATCTTTTTTACAATAAGTACATGTACCTCTATCTCTAAAAAAAACTGCTTTTTTTGCCCAACTTGGTATATTTTTTCTTAATAACTTTCCTTTATCATTTAATAAGTAAGTTGCATCATTATTACATTCATCATTTTCTAACATTCTGAATATTCCTGATATATTAAGATTGAATTTTCTTAAAAAATTTCGATTCATAAATAAAATAAAAAATGTTTCCTCTATCATTTGCTCTTTTAAATCTAGATAAAAGTCAGAATATTCAATAAATTCTAAATATTCAAATATTAAATCTTCACTCAGTGGTTCTGAACTATACCAGTCATTAAATGATGGATGTTTAATATCGTGATAATTAAGTGTATCGTTTATCCAAAATTTATGATTCTGTAACTCTTCTATATTTAACTTGGGAAAATAGTTGTTATTGGATTCGCAAAATAATCTATCAATTACATGTTCAATAAAATGATGAAGAACGCTATATTTTTGAAATGAATTTAATAAATAACTAATTTGTCCATTACCCCAAAATTCATCCAAATGTCTAATGTAATTGAGAGGATTCTCAATTATTTCATTACAAATATTAGAAAAATAATAAGTTTTATAGTAATCCATTTTAAAAATATTTTTTTCTTTCACTCTTATCCTTCCTATTTAATAAATTTATACTTACTCATTGTGTAATTATAGCTCCCTCTAACAACAAAGCCGATACTCCCCCAAAAGATTCTCAAAAGGAATATTAAGCTGACTATTCAAATTACGAATCATATCAAGCGTCAATCTTCTCTTTTTATTTAACACCTCGGATACCCTAGATTTATTCCCAAAAAGAGCTACCAAATCATTTTGTATTAAGCCCTCTTGTTCCATTCTAAACTTAATCGCCTCAATAGGGTCAGGTGTATCTATGGCATAATGTTTGGCTTCATAGTTATCCACAAGTGTAGCCAATACCTCTAGCTCATCAAACTCATCACTGTTTGGTTTTGCATCCATAAGCGACTCAACTCGACTAAGAGCCAACTCATAATCTTGTTCATTTCGTATAGGTCGTATCATCTTATAGCTCCTCAACTTTGATTTTATCGTACTGTTTATGTGTGCCTATAAATTTAATATAGACAATCTCTGCAAAATAGTTTATCTTGACTATCAATCGGTATTTGTTGCCACAGATATTAAAAACTACTTTGTTATCACCAACAATACTTGCACTTTTGTATTGTATCTTTATCTCATTTGGATTTGACCAATTGGCTTTTAGCACCTCATGATGCCATGCTTCTAGTGCTGATTGACTATCTTGATGGTTTGGTTGTTCATAAAATGCTCTAAGTCTACTTTTTGCTATTACTCTCATGAGGGAAGCATAGCATGGTTACCATTATGGTAACCTTAAGTCTAAAATTTCGTGGTGTTCCTGTGGCGACTT
>DCAF01000009.1 GCA_002311915.1 Sulfurovum sp. UBA1140
CAAATAGCAATAAATCAGCTATTTTTCGGAGTTCTCTAAATATTTGAACGATTATATTCTACCTAAAATAACCTTAAATTCAAAACAAAAAAACCTCAAATCCCATAAAATAGCTATTCTCAAAAGCTTAAATATAGCTTCAACTAGTTACATCTTCTTTTTTACAAAATCTAAAATCTCTTTAGCCATCTCAATTGCTTCATATACCTCATAACAGACGAATCCCCTCATGTTTTACCTTGTAGAGTAGAGATGAAATATCTTCTGATATTGTCTTAAATTCATCTTTTGTATAGACTAAAATATCTTTGGCAATACCCATTCCTCTTAAAGCTCTAATCCCCTCAATGGCTCTTTTATATGGTTTTTTATCACTGCTATCAACCACTACAAGTAAATCTATATCACTCTCTTTAGTAGGAGTTCCCCAAGCATAAGAACCAAAAATATAAATAGAGAGAGGATTGTAAGCAGTATCAAGCTTGGTTTTAATAGTTTCAAATAGATTATCATACATTTTATCTTCTCCTTTTTTTATTCTCTACATTGTAACCTAAAAAAATCTTCAATCCCATAAAGATAAAGAGCTTCAAAGAGATATTACCAAACAACCCTATCATAATTGTCTAAAATCTTCCTATCACGAGAAAGAAGCAAAGACGCACTATAACTAGCATTTGCAACTATTATTCTATCAAATGGGTCTCTAGTCCAATTATGTTTTAGACTCTCATAACCGATGTTCTCAAAACTACTCTTGCAAACTTTTAAATTTATTGTCTTAGCAAGAGATAAAGAGGTCTAACATTGACTCATAAAATCAGCCACAGACTGATAACTCTTCAACATAAACTCTTTAGACAAATCATAACAACCCTCTTCATAATACTCCAATATCGAAGCCACATAAATAGGAATATACTCATCTTTAGGAATAACTATCATCTTCCCCTCAGACTTCAAAGATACATTCATCATAAGCCTCGCTGTTCTCTTGTTTACATCTATGAAATATTGCAAATAAGCCAAGTTATTATGTAGATACAATGACTTGTCATAAGGGTTATCTATAGTATCGTAGATAGAAAAGAGCCTATCCATCTCTTGGTCTAAAAGTATAGAATCAGCAAGGGGTAGATAATCTGTTCCTCTTATCGTTACCCCCCTTTGTCGAACGGCTCCTCTCTCATTGTCATCTACCAACTCATCTGATAAAATCTGATGAACCTCTCGCAATGTAAACTTATTGATAGGCAAATCATATCTAATCATAAAAGAGAAAGCTTTTTGCAAATTGATAAGCATTTTAGCTTCACTATATCTCTTTCCACCTGCTGTCCTACCATAATCCAAAAGGGTCAAAGCATCAGCTTTTGTATAGGTGTTTCCCTCAATCTTGGCAGAGGTATAGACAAAATCAAAACCAAATTTCTCTACCAAATCCTCTGTAGCAAGAAATTTTTTCAATGAAAGCGTTTGGTTTATCTCATCTAAATTACTGCTCTCTCTGTCTGTAAAAATAGGTTTATACTCTAATCTTTTTGAACTATATTTCATCTTTTATCTCATACCTTTTTAACCAATTATACCAAAACAAACGGCTCATACTCACTAGTCTCCACAATATTGCGTTTTATCCGATTGACCTCACGCCGTATCACTTGCCTCCATGTCAACCTCTGCTCACCTATCATGGTCTGCTCCGTCATCTTCTTGATAATCTTTAGCTCTATCTTTTTTATCCCCTCATTGGTAAAGCGAATTCGACTAGCATTTGTCGGCTATGTCGTAAAATAGGATTATGTACATTTTAACTCATTTCAAAATTTTATGAATTGTTTTCATGGAGAGATACATCACTGTTTGTATAGGTCTAGTCGGAAACTCTCCATCTACCACAGGAGCTATCTCAAAAGCATATTTTTTGTAAAAATCTACAGCATCATCTTTGGCATCAACAAAAACACCCACGCAACCTACCAACTCCTCTAACTCTATAGCAAGATAAAGCATTTTTTTGAGTAATTTTCCTCCTACTCCTTGTGATTGATACCGTTTATCTACCCCCAACCTTGCAATTCTAAGAACAGGTAAGGGATAGTTGGGAAATTTTTTAAATTCAGAGAGTTCTAACGCCTCGATATTCATCGAAGAACTTGTAACCGTAGCATAACCTAAAATATTTTGAGAACTGCTATCTACAGCGAGATAGGTATTACCTATCTTGTGTTTAAACTGATTTTGTCCAGCAAACTTTATAAAAAACCTATCTATCTCAATATCTCCACTAGAAAAATCGGCTCTACTGTCTCGTTTTTCAAGCTTTCGTATCTCAATCTTCATTCATCAACTTTCTCAACGCCTCTGTAGGCTCTCTATCTGCCATAATAATATCTTCAAATACTTGTTGAGTAACCGTAATAGAAGCAGGAATAATAATATCAGCAGGTAACTCTTGATGAGCATTGATATAGTGCAATAGTGCCTGTTCAATAATAAAACCTTTTTTTTGACCTGATTTGTTTGAAAAATTTTCAAATATTATCTTTGTCTCATTTGAAATATAAGCTGAAACTTGTGTTGTCATGGTAACTCCTCTTGGTTTCTACAATTTTATAGAAAAAATTTACTTTTGTCAAGTTTTTAATCTCAATAACAATAATCACGATACCCACACCCTTCAACAAATATCACGGTTCGTCCACTTATTACCTTGCCATTTATCACTTTGAGATTTAGTGAAGTTTTAAGTTGCCACATATAAAAAAGCAACTGCATCTTCGCTCCCTCAGGATTGCTCATGCTCTTTTTGTACTCC
>DCAF01000074.1:0-16210 GCA_002311915.1 Sulfurovum sp. UBA1140
CTATCGTAGCTTTTTCGGTTGCCTCTTTAGCAATACGAAGCATCTCTGTAATTTTAGTTTTTAGTTGACTGTTTTCATTTTGAAGAAGATTTTCTGTATCAGCTTTAGCACTAAGATTGGATTCTAAATTTTCATATTGATTGGTTAAAAATTTAAACTCTTTTGTTTTTGCCTCTTGATCTAAAGTTGCTCTATCTGTAGCTTTCTTCGCAATGGTTAAAAGCTCTGTAATTTTTCCTTCTAGTTTAGCTTTCTCGGATTGTAATGAAAACTTTTTTTCAATCTCGTTGGTCAGATTTGATTCGAGTTGATTGCCTCGGGTCATCTCTTGATTCAGTTGAATTTTAAATGTTTCGGCTTTGCTCTTTTCTTCTTGACTTTTTTTCTTTAATGCCTCTACATAGTTTAACAATTTACTAATTTTTATATTTAAGTCTCTATTCTGTTCTTTTAAATCAACTACTTTTTTATTAGTAAGTTTTTCTGATTTGGTTCTCTCTTCAACAGCTCTTCTTAGCTCTACCTTTTCCATATCTAACGCTTTAATGGCTTGGGATACAACGATGGTCTCTACAGAGCTGTTCTCTTCGATGACTTTAACTGTTTTAGGAACCACAATATGTTCAATAGATATTGCTTTCTCTATATCTTCAGGAACTTTAATATTTTCAACCGATACGATTTCTTCTGTACTTTTTGGAACCACAATATCTTCAGCTAAAGGTACTTTAGGAAGATTGCTCTCAACACTAACGGGTTTCTTTAGCTCAATAGCTTTAACTGGTATTGGAATATCTGTCGTTGCCTCTATGGGCTTAACAACAGAAACCGTTGGTAGTTCGGTGGTTATTTTGGCTAATTCAACCACTTTATCTACCGATGGAAGAACCAGATCTATCTTTTTAACCAATTCGACCACTTTAACTTCAATAGGTTGGCTAACATTTGATTCTGTAACTTCAACCTTAATAGGCTTACCAACTTTAATCTCTTCGATTTTAAGCGTAATTGGCTCACTACTTTTAGGTGCTTCTATTAGTTTAGGAACAGGAACAATCTCTCTCTCTTTGGTATCGGTTTTAGCGTGATGAATAACAGGTGTAACCTCTGTCGAAACATCACTTTTTGTATAAGAGGCTAAGGCTATTTCGCTGTCTCTTTTTACATAAGAGGTATCACTTATTTGAATCTCTTCTTCTGGAATAATGTTGTTGGTTACTCGTTTCTCTACATCACTGTTGCCACACTCTTTTAATAAAAGTAGACTTCCTAGCAATGTAAATACTATAACGGCTGTTCCTTTCATACTTTTCCCTTCACTATTTTTTTCTTTTCATTATATAAAAATTTAGTTAATATACCATTGTTAGAACTAATTTTTATCTATTGAAAAATGAGAATTGTAACTTTTAATATAAATTAAGGATTTTTCATCAAATATTATGAACTTAAAGCCACTGCAGAGCATCTTAGAACATTTAAATACATTAGTCGAGCCAGACGTATTGAAGATAATACCATAGAGCTGATTTTTGATAGAGAAAATAGCTACTTTTTTCACATGACCCGAGGGGAGAGCTTTATCTATAAAAATGGTTCAAAACGACCACTTCAAGGCTATAATGCCCCTTTTGATACCCTGCTTCACTCTTTGGTGTCGGCTTCAAAAATAGTTGATATTGAGGTTGTTGAAAATGATAGAATTATTCGTTTTAATATGGCTCCTAAAAGCAGTTACAAAGATAAACGAATTACCCTACAGTTTGAGTTTACAGGTCGTCATACCAATGTTATTCTTATTGACGAAAACGAGGTGATTATTGAAGCACTACGACATATTGATAGTGAAAGTTCATTTAGAGTCATTCGCCCTGGTGTTGAACTTTTGGCTATTCCCCCTTATAAAGATACTCAAAAGTCTATAGGAAACGGAGAGTTTACTCCCGAACAACGGAGGCAGAGCCTTCCGACTCCTGTAATTGAGGATATTGATGCCTATTTAACCCAAAAATATTTGGATTTTGAAGCCAAACGTATGCAGGGGATTAAAAAACAAAAACTGCTCACGGTTAAGAAAAAACGAGATAAACTACAAGGGTTGTTAAATAAAATCCCCAACCCTCAAGAGCTATTAAAAGAGCAAGAACTTTATCAAAAACAGGCAAATATTATTTTGGCGAATCTTTACAAAATAAAACCGTATGACAAAACTTTACATGCCTATGATTTTGAAGGGAATGAGATTAGCATTAAGTTGCCTAAGAATATTGTCCCCAACCGAATGAGCGAATATTTTTTTAATCAAGCCAAACGAAGCCGAAGCAAGGCTAAAAATATTCATATTGAAAAAGAGAACTTGACCACAAAAATAGCTTTTTATAGCAACATGTATCATGCCATTGAACAGGCAAAAGATAGTCATGAACTTGAACTACTGGTTCCTAAACGTGCCAAGGCTAGGCGTAAAAAAGAGAAGATTAAAGAGTGTGAACTCTTTTGGATAGATGACCATAAAATTTTAATAGGTCGCAACAGTAAAGAGAATCAACTGCTCTTAAAAATTGCCAAATCTAACGATATTTGGATGCACATTAAAAATATCCCCTCTTCGCATCTTATTATTAAAACCGATAAACAGAACCTGCCCGATTCGGTGATTGAAAAAGCAGCCAAACTCTGTGTTGATTTTTCGTTAACCCAAGCAGGAGATTACGAGGTAGATTATTGCAAACGACGGTTCGTTAAGATTCAAGAGGGGTCAAACGTAGAGTATGACAAATATAAGACCATTCGTGTTAGAAAAGAGGGGCTAGAAATAAGAGAGTAATCGAAACTTTGTTATAATTTACAAAAAGGAGAATAAGTATTAAATGAAATTTATTACAGACAATAAAGAGCGATGGATAACAGGTGTTGCCCTATTGGTGGTGACCCTATTGGTGGGGTATATTGACAATAAATTTGTTATGTGGCTCTATTTAGGAGCCTTTTATTTGGTTGGTTTTAATGAAGCCGTTAAGCTTTTTGAGGTTAAACAGAAATCTCCTTATATCTATGCCGTTATTATTTGGATTATTGCTTACTTCTACCCCAATCCTGATGACCTATTTTTCTTGATGGCAATCTTTTTTGGTGCCAAGTTGGCATACACTAAAGAGCATGATAAGAAAAAGCTTATTTTACCCTTTCTTTATCCTGCGGTAGGGTTTCTGTTTCTGTTTATGCTCTATACCACCTATGGTATTAATTGGTTGATATGGTTGCTTGTGGTTGTAGCATTTACGGATGTAGGGGCATTCTTTGTGGGGAAAAGCATTGGTAAAACTCCTTTCTCTCCGACTTCTCCTAATAAAACATTAGAGGGCGTGATTGGTGGGGTATTGGTTGCCACCATTGCAGGAACTATTTTTGCTTACAGCATGGATTTAGATACCGTTTTTATTGCCTTGGTGATCTCGTTATTTACAGCGATTGCCTCTATTTTTGGTGACCTTTTCGAGAGCTATCTTAAACGAGAAGCAGGGGTGAAAGACAGTGGAACCTTGCTTCCTGGGCATGGTGGAGTATTGGATAGATTAGATGGATACCTTTTTGGTTCAGTTATTATGATAATTTTATTACGGGCAATATAAGTTATGGCATCCATTGTACTTTTAGGCTCAACAGGCTCGATTGGGGTGAATACCCTTTTGATTGCCAAGCGTTATAATTTAAAAATAGAAGCTTTGGTAGCAGGTAAAAATATTGATTTATTAAATAGACAGATAGCTGACTTTAACCCTACTTATGTAGCCATTGCCGACAAAAGAGACAAAGCAAGAGTCAATCATGCCCATGTACTCTGTGGAGCCGAGGGGATACTTGAACTTTTAGAGCAGTCTCAAAGCCCAACGGTTGTTAATGCTTTGGTAGGGTATGCAGGGTTAGCCCCAACCCTAAAAGCGATAGAGCTTGGTCGAAAAGTAGCCCTTGCGAATAAAGAGTCGTTGGTGGTTGCAGGTGAATTTATAGATATGAGCAAAATAGTTCCGATTGATAGTGAACATTTTGGGTTGTGGTATTTAATGAATGAACGACCTTTTTCTAAACTTTATATCACAGCAAGTGGTGGTGCATTTCGAGATTGGAAGATTAAAGATATGCAAAGAGCCACCTTTGCCGAGGCACTTAATCATCCCAACTGGTCAATGGGCAATAAAATCACCATTGATTCAGCCACCATGACCAACAAACTCTTTGAGCTTTTAGAGGCAAAATGGCTTTTTAATACCACCAATATTGATGCGTATATCGAAAAAAAATCTATTATTCATGCTTTGGTAGAGTTTAAAGATGGGTCAACTACGGCTCACTTTGCAGGAGTAGATATGAAACTCCCCATCGCCTTTGCACTTAATAATAGGGTTGAAGAGGCAATTTTACCCCCTGTTGATTTGCTAAAAATGGGTTCGGTTGAGTTTTTACCAATTACTGCAGAACGCTACCCAATATGGGAGATAAAAGAGCATATTTTAAACAACCCTCATTTGGGTGTGGTGATTAACTCTGCCAATGAAGAGGCGATTAAAAAGTTTGAGCAGGGCAGATGTAACTTTTTTGAAATGAGCAAAATAGTTTTAGATGCTTATAGTAAATTTGACCACATTAAAGCCAAAAATATAGCAGAAATTATAGAAATAGACAAAGAGGTAAGAGCTTATGTTAAATAGAACATTAATACTTCATGGTTGGGGAGGAAGCGATTTCCCCCATTGGCAATCACACTTAGCCAGTGAGATTGCTAAGAATTACGGAACAGTATCTTTCCCACTTTTAGATAACTGTCATTTTCCTAGTAAAAATAGATGGGTAAAACAGGTCAAAAAAATCTTAGAAGAGTTTAAACCCCATACTGTAGTTTGTCACTCTTTAGCCAATACCCTATGGTTTTGGTTGTGCCAAGAAGAGATGCTAGAGGTTGAACGATTGATTATGGTTTCACCTCCTAGTCTAATCACCAATGAAAATACAATCAAAACCTTTTTTCCTTGTAGGATTCCTCAGAACTTATATGCTAAAAAAATAGAAATGATAGTCTCTGACAATGACCCCTACATTGAACTAGATGAAGCAGAGAGTATGGCAAAGGCAATTGGTGCTTTATTTACTGTAGTTGAAGATGCTGGACACATTAATGCTGATAGTGGGTATGGAAAATGGGGGTTGATTGAAGAGTTGGTGTTAAAATGAGAAGAATAATAATATTTATAGCATTACCTTTAATCCTATTTTCCTAAAATAGCTACTCTACTCAATCCAATTGGCTTTTAGAGACCAATAGTAGCAGTAAAAAATTTCAAAAGATACAGAAACAACTAAGAGGTTTCGATGTAACAATGGTAGAGGTGGGACAGAGGTTTAACACTTTTTACTTTGCCATAAAAGATAAAAACTACGAGTTGGCAAATTACCAATGGGATAAGATTAAAAAAACCATAGAAAATGGCATAGTACGCCGACCTGCTCGAAAAGCCAATAGTCAAACGATGTTTTTGGAAACGCAATATAAGAGTATGAGAGAGGCTTTAAATAAAAAAGATGAGAAGCTTATAAAAAAAGAATATGAGCAAACTAAGGGAGTCTGTAATGCTTGTCATGTGGCTGAAAGAGTACCATTTATTGAAGTGATTGACCCTATAATACGATGGTCGTCTGTTCGATAGAAGGGATAATTTAAAAAAAGACATTTAACTATATGTCGAAGAGACAAGAAGAGAGAAAAATGATACTAAGCATAGAATCAAGCTGTGATGACAGCTCAATTGCAATAACCAATATAGAAGACAATAAATTAATCTTTCATAAAAAAATCTCGCAAGAGAAAGAACACGCCTGTTATGGTGGGGTGGTTCCTGAATTGGCTTCAAGGCTTCATGCCATAGATTTGCCAAATATATTAGAAGAGACCAAGCCTTATCTTAATAAGTTAAAAGCTGTGGCTGTGACCAATCAACCAGGGCTAGGGGTAACACTGTTAGAGGGAATTGCTATGGCAAAAACCATTGCTGTGGTTCAAGATATTCCTTTACTCGCAGTACATCATCTGAAAGGGCATATCTATTCGCTATTTATTGAAAAAGAAGCGATAGTTCCTCTGTTGGTGCTTTTGATTTCGGGTGGGCATACGCAGATTATTCGGGTAGAGGGTTTAGAGAAAATGACCATACTTGCTACGAGTATTGACGATTCGGTAGGGGAGAGTTTTGATAAAACTGCCAAAATGATGGGGTTGGGTTATCCAGGGGGGCCAATTATTGAAAAATTGGCTTTAAATGGTGATGAGAACCGTTTTAAACTGCCTGTTCCTCTGCGAAATTCACCATTGATTGCATTTTCGCTTTCGGGTCTTAAGAATGCTGTTCGTTTAACGATAGAGCGTTTGGGAGGAGATGAGGGAATGAGCCATCAAGACCAGTGTGATTTGTCTGCTTCGTTTCAAAAAGCTGTTAAACTCCATTTGATTCAAAAAAGTAAAAAAGTTTTTGCGACAGAACCAATTAAAGATTTTGCCATTGTGGGGGGATCTTCTGCCAATATTTATATACGAAAAGCCTACGAGGAGTTGTGTAAAGAGTTTGGAAAAACTTTACATACTGCTCCATTAGAATACTGCTCGGACAACGCTGCAATGATAGGGCGATATGCTGTTGAAGCGTTCAAAAAAGAGATGTTTATTGACCCATATCAGATAGATATTGTTAGTAATAAAAAACGTCAAAGTGGAACAGAGCTTTAAACTTTTCAGGCTTAACAGTTTTTAACCATTTTTATGTTAGAATAGCCAGTTAATTAAAAAATTATTTGGAGTCTATCAATGGCAGAATATGGTGCTAGTAATATTAAAGTCCTTAAGGGGCTAGAGGCAGTTCGTAAACGACCAGGAATGTATATCGGTGATACCTCAACAAGGGGGCTTCATCATTTGGTCTATGAAGTTGTTGATAACTCTATAGATGAAGCGATGGCAGGTTTTTGTGATACCATTAAGGTCACTCTGACCAAATCAGGTTCTGCTATTATCGAAGATAATGGTCGTGGTATTCCTGTGGCACTTCACCCTACTGAAAAAATTTCGGCAGCAACCGTTGTCCTTACTGTACTTCATGCAGGTGGTAAGTTTGATAAAGATACCTATAAAGTTTCAGGTGGTCTGCATGGCGTAGGGGTTTCGGTAGTAAATGCTCTCTCTAAAGATTTAAAACTTACCGTTAATCGTGATGGTGAAATTCATGAGCAGTTGTTTAAAAAAGGGATTCCTCAAGAAGTTCTTGCTGTTACAGGAAAGACACGTAAAAAAGGTACCAAAATAGAGTTTTGGGCAGATGATAGCATCTTTACCGAGGGTACCACGTTCCAAAAAGAGATTTTAATGAAGCGATTCAAAGAACTGGCTTACTTGAATCCACAAATTAAAATTGATTTTAGAGATGAACGGGATGGGAGTAAAGAACTTTTCCATTTTGAAGGGGGAATTAAGCAGTTTATTGAAGATATGAACACCAAAGATGTTATCTCTCATGCTCAATTTTTTCAAGGAAAATCGGATGATATAGAGATAGATATTGCTTTAATGTATTGTGATGCAGACACTGAAAAATCTCTTTCGTTTGTTAACAACATTAAAACAGCCGATGGAGGATCCCACGAAGCAGGATTTAGAGCAGGATTAACCCGTTCGATGTCAAGCTATATTAGTAAAAATGCCAATGCCAAAGAGAAAGGCACAAAAATTACAGGCGAAGATTGTAAAGAGGGGCTTATTGCCATTATTTCGGTACGGGTTCCTGAACCACAATTTGAAGGACAGACCAAAGGAAAATTGGGTTCTAGTTATGTCAGACCATTGGTACAGAAGTTCTTCTCTGAAAACTTTAATAAGTATCTCGAAGAGAACCCTATTGAAGCCAAAGCAATTATGGGGCAAGTTTTATTAGCAGCCCGTGGTCGTGACGCAGCTAAACGTGCCAAAGATTTAGTAAAGCGTAAAGACTCCATGAGCATTGGAACCCTGCCTGGTAAACTGGCAGATTGTCAAAGTAAAGACCCTGCAATTTCGGAGATTTATTTGGTGGAAGGGGATAGTGCTGGGGGCTCGGCCAAGCAAGGAAGAGACCGAGTTTTTCAAGCGATTCTTCCTTTAAAAGGTAAAATTTTAAATGTAGAAAAAGCCCGTTTAGAGAAGGTTTTAAAATCAGACGAAATTAAAAATATGATTACTGCTTTGGGGTGTGGGATTGGTGATGAGTTTAACGAGGACAAGTTGCGTTACCATAAAGTGATTATTATGACCGATGCCGATGTGGATGGTTGTTTAAAAGGAGATACAGAAGTTAAGCTTTTGGATGGTACTTATAAAACTATGGAAGAGTTAGAGAAAATTTATCCATCCCAAGAAGATAAATTTTGGGTTTGGGCTAGTGATAAAAATGGAAATCCAACTCCTGCAAAAGCACATAGTGTTAGAGTTACGAAAAAAGTTAAAAAATTGTATAAAATAACTTTAGATAATGATTTTGTTATTGAGTCTACAGATAATCATCCTTTTCGATTAATTAATGGTGATTATGTACGAGCCGATAAGCTGTTGGTTGGAAATTCGCTTATGCCAATCTATTACAAAATAGAAGAGGAGGGTTTTTATCCAAACTGTGAAATGCTAAAGATTGGAAAAAAATGGATTCCTACTCATAAATATGTTAAAGAGTACTGTAGTAAACCTGAAATTATTGAAGAGCATAGTGAACAATGTAAAACTCAATGGCAAAATGATGATATTGCATTTAGAATGCAAATGACGCGAATAGTTAATGTTGCTAAAAAAGCTATAAAAGAGTCTGGAGAACTATCTGAAGAGAGTTATCAATCTGCAAAACCAAAAACAGGTGTGCCAAATTGGAGTACGGTTTTTAATAAATATGATTTTAAGAATAATAAAGAATTTTCTGACTATATTGAGACTTACAATCATCAAATTAAATCTATAGAGGTTATTGATGTTCCTGAAACCCCTGTTTATGATTTAACGGTGGATAAATATCATAACTTTGCAATAAAATCTGGCGAAGATAGCTCTATTTTTGTACATAACTCTCATATTCAAACCCTTCTGATGACATTTTTCTTTAGATTCTTAAAGCCTATTATTGAAAAAGGGTACTTGTACTTGGCTCAACCACCTCTCTACCGATATAAAAAAGGTAAAAATGAGACCTATCTTAAAGATGACAAATCACTCAATGACTTTTTAATTGAACATGGTATTTCCGTGTTGGAGTCACAAAGTATGGGTAAACAAGATTTAACTGAACTCTTTAAATTGGTGGCATACTATAAAATGACTCTTGATGAGATAGAGAAGCGTTTTGCTCTTCCTGAAGTGGTGCGTTATATGATTGAGAATCCTGATATTATTGCTGATAATAATAGAGACCTTGCTGTTACTCTTGAGAGTTATATTACCAATTTGGGATACAATATTTTAAGTAAAACAGTTAATGAAGAGTTGATTCAATACTTTATTCAGACCAAGGATGGATTAGAAGAGTTGATTGTTGACGATAACCTTTTTAGTTCACCCCACTATAATGAAGCTATTTATATGTATCAAAAAATTACGGAACGAATTACCGATGAGTATCGAGATAAAGATATTTTAGAACTTTTAAAATTGGTAGAGAGTAGTGCTAAAAAAGGGGCATATATCCAGCGATATAAAGGGCTAGGAGAGATGAACCCTGAACAACTTTGGGAGACCACCATGAATCCTGAAGATAGACGACTGCTTAAGGTAGTTATTGATGATGATGAAGAGGCAAGTAATACCTTTGTACTCTTTATGGGTGACGAGGTAGAACCACGACGAGCCTACATTGAGACCCATGCTAAAGACGTTAAACATTTAGACGTTTAACCCCTACGGTGCGATTGCCGTCGCACCACTTATAATAAAACAAGAGGAATAAAATATATGAAATATGGCGAACAAGAGATAGCAGGGTTTGATATTAATAGTTCTGAGAACTATTGGGCAAATAACCACCCTAAGAACTATACCATTGATATCGAGCTACCAGAGTTTATGTGTAAATGTCCACGAAGTGGATACCCTGATTTTGCCACCATTAAGTTAAGCTACTGCCCCGATGAAAAGGTTATTGAATTAAAGGCTTTGAAGTTATATATTAATAGTTTTATGAACCGTCATATCTCTCATGAGAACTCTGCGAATGAAATCTTTGATGCCCTATCAACCAACATGAAACCTAGATGGATAAAAGTAGTGGCTGATTATAACCCAAGAGGAAATGTTCATACGGTTATTACTGTGGACAGTCGAGATAATTAATCTTGACTCTTTAAAATTATATTAATTTTCACTATAATTTCGACTAATTATAAGGAATAGAGATGAAAATTATATTTTGGGGCATATTTTTTACTCTTAATTTAATGGCAGAACAGACCTATTATACCAAAGAGATACTGTTTAAAAAAATTACTGAACCAACGCTTATTAAAATAAAAATAGACAATGAACTTTATGGGCAGATGGCATCGAATCATATGAATATATATGATTTAAACCGTACTCTACAAGCCCATCATATTGAATCATATCGTCCTACTTTACTCTCTTTACAGAGCAAAGATTATGACATTACCACCACTCCTTTGCTTTCAAAAAGCACCAGCAATAGTATTACCAATTATATTTTTAAACTCAATGGTATACCTGCTGATAGAATTACTCCGATTATTACCCAAACCAATTATGAACGAGATACCGAGATATTGGTAAGTAACAATCAAGAGCAGTGGCAAAAAGTTATTGATACTATTTTAAAAGACTCTAACTTTTCAGAGATACAAAAAAGAGCAATAGAGTTAAATACCCACAGCAACTTTATAGCCTTAAAGGTTAATAATGGGGCAGAGACCCCCTTAAATATTAAAGAGCTTCTTATTGAGACACTCCCCAATCACCTCTATTTTATGGCACAGCCCAATCAAGAGTATCGCGTTCATTTTAATAAAACTCATCAAGAGCAGAATCGTACCATAGTAGAAGCATTGGTCAATGAACAAGCCCCTTTTATTAAAGGAAAATTAGGAGATTTACAAGAGAATGTTATTCTAAAACCTAAAAAAGAGGAGACCCCACCAACACAAGAGGAGCAAGACAGAGCTTTGGCAGTGGTGATTATTGTAGCAGTTATTGTGTTGCTTTATATTACGTTGGAGTTTCTTAAGGGTTAAAACCTCTTCCCCCTTAAAACGACAAAGAGTACAGGCAGATAGAGCAGGTTCAGAACCGTTCCCCACAACAGTCCAAATCCAAGGGCGATTGCCATGGGTTGAAAAATAACGGCTTGTCCTGTAGGAAAAAATATTAGTGTTGCCAAACCAATAAGGGTGGTAACGGTGGTTAAGATAATGGGTCTAAACCGTTTACTGGCATAAAGGTAAATCTCTTCGATATTGTTGGCTTTTTTTAGGTTCATCATCATAATAATACCATCATTTATAACTACCCCCGAAAGACCCAACATACCTATAATAGAGGATAGACTTAAATTAACATCCAATATAAAGTGACCGATTAAGACCCCCAATAAGGAAAAAGGAATCACCGACATCATTATAAAAGTCTCTCTAAATGAGTTAAAAAGATAAAGTAACGAGAGCATAATCAGTACCATGGCTAAAGCAGAGGCAGCCATCATGTCACTCTTTAATGATTTCTGTTTCTCTTGCTCCCCTTTAAATTTTAGTCGAATTCCATCGGCTTTAATGGTGTTGAGTAGGGGTTGAATTCTTTCGACAGCTTCGTTTGCCGTTATAATTTTGGTGTTAACATTGGCATAGATATAGAAGTTTTTTTCACCAAAATCTTTAATAATTTTTTCAAACGATTGAATCTCTTGAAACTCGACCACCTCTTTAAGTAGCACATGTCCCCCTTCTCCTAGGTTGAGTTCAAAGTTTTTAAAGGCTTCAAGCGAATCTTTTTTGTCACTCTTAATACGAATCTCTAACAAATCGGTGGCATCAAAGGCAATGGCTACTTTACGTTCCAGATAAAGGTTCGAGAGCAGAAGACCCAGTTGCTGTTCATCTAGCCCCAAGGACTCGCCATAACTGTTGACTTTTAGTTTTAACTCACTTACACCAAACTTAATACCATCATTCACCGAGACCACCCCATCTAGGCTTAAGAGTTGCTCTTTAAGCTGTTGCATGTAGTTGATTACTTTGGTATTGTCGTTTGAAATTAGCCCAATTTTAATATCTGATTTAATCGGCCCTACCTTTTTTTCAACAATATCTATATCGGTTAAGTTAAAACGCTCTTGGTAGTTCTGTTCTTTTAAAAATAGGCGTAACTCTTTAGAGATAATGGCTGATTTTTTATCACGATGTCGATTGGTATCATCATAATAGAAACTAAGCGTTGGGGTAATGTAGGCATCAATAAAATTTTGGGCTTTAAGTTTTTGAAGCTCAATGGTGATTTGCCCCACATAGGGGTAGGTTTCGCTGTTGCCTCCACTGTCACGTCTCCACCCTGCAATGCTACCAATATGGTCGATATTAAACTGCTCTTTCTTATTAAAAAGGTCTTTTTCTATCTGTCTTAATATCGCATGGGTCTCTTCGGTGGTGGTGTTAACATTGGCTTTGAGTGCCAAACTAATGGTGGTGGAGTCAAACTTAGGGAACATCTGAAACTTACTTGCTTTAATGCCCATAACAATACCAATGGGAACGAGCAGAATAAAGAGCAGTAGAAAACTCTTTTTAAAACGAATAAGCAGATGAATCACAAAGCTATAGATACGGTTTGCCCGTTCCCAACTGAGTGGTTTGCTCTCTTTTTTTAGAATATGAGAAGCGTGAATGGGTAGAAAAATAAACGATTCAATCAGTGAAGCCAAGACCAAAACCGATACGGTAATGGGAATAAGCTTCATCACTTCTCCCAAAGTTCCTTGTATCATCAGTGCAGGAATAAAAGCAAAAAGGGTGGTAAGCGAGGCGATGGTAACGGGTTTAAACATCTCTTTTGCCCCGATAATGGCTGCCTCTTTGGGGTCTTTTCCTGCTTCGACATGTTGCTGTATATTTTCGCTGACCACAATGGCATCATCTACAATAATTCCTAAGGCAATCAGTACCCCAATAAGTGAAATCATGTTAATGGTGTAGCCTGTGGCATAGAGATAAAATGCCCCCATAACAAATGAGGTGGGAATCCCCAGCGAGATAACAAACGAGATACGGCTGTTAATTAGTAGCATTACCAAAAGAGAAATAAGCAGTATTCCTAAGATAATATTAGAGATAACAATATTGAGTCGGTCTTTAATTCGTGTAGAGTAGTCGTTGTGGATAAGGTAGTCAAGGTGGCTATTTTGAGCATTAAGTGTGGTCACAATTTTGTTTATCTGCTCTGAAATTTCTAAGGCATTTCCCACTTCGCTCATGCTTACCGAGACATCAATGGCATTTTTGGTATCTAACAAGAAGAGTGAAGCAGAGTCTTCATAGCGTTTTTCAACCGTGGCAATATCTTTAAGATAGAAGCGTTTGCCTTGAGCCACCATTTGGCTTTCGAGTAGGGCATTGGCTGTTTTTTTACCATTATACGTTGATATATAAAAATGCCCCCCTTGAGAGTCTTCGACTTTACCAATAGGGTAGATGTATGAGAGTCCACGAATGGCAGAAGTGATGCTGTTTTCATCAAGTCCTAGGGCTTTAATTTTATTACTGTTAAGGGTAATATCATAATAGATTTCAGCATCCCCATAGATGGTCACTTCTGAGATATTTTTAAGTGTTGAAATCTTCTCTTTAAGATGTTTGGCATGGGTAATAAGTTCACTATGGTTGGCACTTTGAGAACCAATCGCAACACTCATTAGTGATTTTCCTGTGCTAAGTACCTGTACCGTGGGTTCATTCATATCTTCGGGTAGATACTGTTTAACAATACTAATGGCATCTTTGATTCTGTTGGCAGTGTTGTACTTATCAACACGTTTTTCAAGCTCTAAAATTATATTAAAACGTGCAGGAGAGATAATCGTTGACATCTCTTTGATGCCATCTATATTTTTAACCTCATCCTCTATCCGTTTGACTGCCATTTTGTCCAAAATATCAATAGATGCCCCTGTGTAGCCCCCCGATATGGCAACCATGTCCAGCTCAAAAGAGGGGAATATCTCTTTGGGGGTTTTGGTGTAGCTGTAAACCCCTGTTAAAAAGACCAAAATGAACAGCAGATAGTTCATTCGAACATTGGTAATAAAGAACCTTAAGAGCTTTTCAAACATCTAATCGTGTGGGGATTATGGACGAACTAAATTAACAACAAAAGCACTGTCTGTTACAAACTCTTTAGCACTGGTCTGAATCGCTTTGGCTTTACTGTAAGAGACATAAGGACCTACAAGAGCATGATAATACAAACTCCCATCTTTATATTTTTTTAATAGTGTATAAGGGAGTTGTGCATACTGCATACGGTTAATAAAATCGGCATTGGGTTTTTGCTTTTTAAAAACACCTACTTGAACATAATACCCAGGAGTACCCGAATTAGAATAGATTTTTTCAATTTCAGATGCTTTAGGCGTTGATGCTTTATAAGAGGTACTATCTCCTTTGGTTATAATCCCCGATGAAGCGTTGTTCGTTGTTCTCATGTTGTTCACCCCTGTTTCACAACCTACCAACAGACCAATCACTACCAACAGTAGAATATTTATCCCATATCTCTTTTTTTTCATTGCTTTTTCCTTATTTTTTTTTAGCTTATCTTAGATTGACTTTATATTGGTTAAAATTGGGGGGAGAATGGTGTGGGAAGGTAAAATTTAAAAGTAAAGAATAGTATAATAGTCGTTATTATAGGAGGGAATAAATGTATAGTGCTAATAGATGAGTATGATACTCCCATCCAAACAGGTTTTTTAAAAGGCTACTATGATGAGATAGTCGGTTTTTTCAAAACTTTTAAACTAGAGGTAACTTTTGATAAAGTAGAGCAGTGGTATGATGGCTACAAAATTGGAAATACCACTATCTTTAACCCTTGGTCACTGCTAAACTATACAGATAGTAGAGGTACTTTTGATGTCTACTGGGCAAATACATCATCCAATGATATTATACGAATCTTGGTAGAGAACTCTGATGGTTTTCAAGATGATTTAAAGTATCTGCTCAAAGGTCAAACAGTGGAGCGAGTAATTAATCCCAATATCACTTTTAAAGACAAAGATTTTAACTTCAATGAGGAGATGTTATAAATGTTAAGTATTTTCCCAAATCTGCAATGAAAGCTTAACTCATTGGCATTGGACTAAAGTCTCTGATTCCAAGGAGTTTTGCAAAATTATAATGTACCCTGAAAAAAGAAAAATATAAATACTACATCACCATCTTCACATCATCATGTTTTTGAAATGCTTTAAATATGGCATCTCTGTCGGCTTGTGATTTGACTTGGCATCTGGCATTAAGGCTATGAAACTTGCCTTTGCTTGAGCTGTTTCCTGCTTTTTTTTGGTAGTCTCGTTCGCCCATTACCTCAAATATTGCTGTTTCTAGTTTGGTTTTCTCAAGACCGATTATTTTGTAACCCCATTCACAAGGGTAAGCTATCTCTGGTTTTTCATTACTGTTCGCGTCTAAAATCACCGTTTTTACCTCCTGATTTTGATTCTAATTGCACATTTTTAATTACCATTCCTTTATCAATGGCTTTGAGCATATCATAAATGGTGAGTAGTCCTACACTGACTCCTGTTAGGGCTTCCATTTCGACACCTGTTTGCCCTGTTAATTTGGCTTTTACGGTGAGTTTAAATCCTGGAACTTCGGGTAACTCTTCTATTTCGGTTTTAATAGAACTTAGCATCAACGGATGACACATGGGAATAAGGGTGCTGGTTTGCTTGGCTCCTTGTATGGCAGCGATAACGGCTGTTTGAAGTACGGGACCTTTTTTTGCAGAGTTAGAGACAACGGCGTTATAGGCTTCGGGGGTGACTTCGATAACTCCACTGGCAATGGCAATGCGTGTGGTGTTCTCTTTGTCCGAGACATCCACCATTTTGGGTTTGTTGTTTTCATCTAAATGGGTTAGATTCATTAGGGTGAC
>DCAF01000074.1:16353-16957 GCA_002311915.1 Sulfurovum sp. UBA1140
TTTTTTAAAAAATTTAACATCAATTGATGAAGGGGTAAATAATGATTAAGATAGCAATTGTAGGGACGGGATATGTAGGTTTGTCTAATGGAGTGCTTTTGGCACAACATAATGAGGTCATAGCATTGGATATTATACCTGAAAAGGTAGCAATGATAAATCGTGGGGAGTCTCCTATAGAAGATAGAGAGATTGAAGCCTATTTGGCAGATGCAGATAAAATATTAAATTTTAAAGCCACACTCAATAAAGAAGAGGCATATGTGGGGGCTGACTTTGTTATTGTTGCTACGCCTACCGATTATGATTCTGATACCAACTATTTTAATACCTCGTTGGTTGAAGTTGTCATAAAGGATGTATTAAAGATAAACCCCAGTGCAACCATTGTTATTAAATCAACCGTTCCTGTGGGGTACACCAAAGAGTTAAATTTAAAGTTGAAAACCAACAACATTATTTTCTCACCTGAATTTTTACGAGAGGGAAAAGCCTTGCATGATAATCTTTACCCTTCACGAATTATTGTGGGTGAGCAGAGTGAACGTGCCAAGCTTTTTGCAAGTCTGTTAGCAGGTGGAGCGATTAAAGAGGATATATCCAT
>DCAF01000004.1:0-1505 GCA_002311915.1 Sulfurovum sp. UBA1140
CAGGTTTGAGACATTACCCAAAATAGATATTTTAACCTTGATTGAAAAGCTTGAAGAGGATTATAATATTGGTATTGACTTGGGTTCTAATCTATATAAAATCAGAGTAAAAAATAGTGATATTGGTGGAAAGAGTGGTGGATATAGAGTCATATATTATACACGATTGACAAATAATAGAATCTATCTTTTGACTATTTTTTCTAAAACTCAAAAAGAGAATATTGATGTGAAAAATTTAAAACCTATTGTTGATAATATAAATTTAGATGAATAAGTTTAAGTTTTATTCTTTATAAAGGGTCTGACCCCTTAGTTCTGACCCTTTAGCTTTTCGCTTGACAATAAACAAAAAATCATGTATCATAATGTATATACTCTAAATAAAAGGATGAACTATGACCGTAGCATTAAAGAAATGGGGTAACTCTCTTGCTCTACGGATACCCAAAGATATTGCAAAAACACTTTCAATAGAATATAACTCTATGATGGAGTTAGCGATAGTTAATGGAGCCTTGATACTCAAGCCAAAGAAAATTACTCTATTAGAAAATTTGGTTTCACAAATAAACAGTCAAAATCTACATAGAGAAGTATCAACTGGAAAGAGTGTTGGCAATGAAGAGTGGTAGCTATGTACCAGAGAGAGGAGATATTATTTGGCTCAATTTTAATCCACAAGCAGGACATGAACAGCGAGGAAAACGACCTGCATTAGTCCTCTCTCCAAAGATATACAATGAGAAAACCTCTCTATGTCTTTGTCTGCCTATCACCTCCAAAATAAAAGGTTACCCTTTTGAAGTGCCTCTCTCTTCAAAACTACCTATACAAGGGGTTGTCCTCTCTGACCAAATTAAAAATTTGGATTTTACGGTACGAGAGATAACTTTTATATGTAAAGCAGATGATAATTTAATCCAAATTGTTCAGAAAAATGTTTTGGCTCTTGTTGGGGCTTCTAACTGTTAACTAAAATATAATATATGAATAATAATTGTATTTTTAGTTAGAAAACTTCTATAAATGAGATGAAAATTTTAAAAACTTTGAAAAATATATTTAATATTATGTTTTTTTATTGATAAATAATTTGAAAACTGTTATACTTCAAAATCATTGATTATCAATGGTTGGCGATAGGTTCAGGCGACAACTAAAATGATAGTGGAGAAATCTCGTTGGAGATTCTGTGAAGCTATAACATTCTTAGGTTTTCCTAGGTTTTTATGAACGGAATAAAACCCCTTAGCTTTCTTAGTTGGGTGCGTTTTTACAACGATGAGTAAATAGATTTTAAGTTGTACTATAGTATGAGATAAGTATGATTATATTACATAAAAAAGGACTTTAAATGGTAAGAAAAACAGTCACCATCCAAAATGATATATTTCAAACTTTAGAACTAAATCAAATTATCAATCAATATCAATCTTTTTCAGAGATGGTCTCATCTGCTCTACAATTCGGTACTTAAAGTTTGTAATAGTTACTTTACCCTT
>DCAF01000004.1:1566-10370 GCA_002311915.1 Sulfurovum sp. UBA1140
TACCCTTATTCTTATATATTTAAAACAACCCTCATCGCAACAACCAACTCTTCATAAGTTTTATCATTTATAACACCTATCTTTTTAATAATTCGCACATCGGAAACAGAGCGAATATTGAGAGCATCTGCCGTAGATATTTTACTTAAACCATTTTCAGAGCTTGGAACTATCGGTACAAGCCAACTTTTACCATTATGACTCTCTTTATGCCCAATAAGAGGAACTATAACTTTAAGAGGCAATACTCCAATATCATCATTACTAACGATAATACAAGGTCTTGCTTTTTTAGTCTCTGCACCTTTTGTAGGATTTAGGTTAACAAGGTATATATCTTTAGTATTCATCTAAATCTTCTTCAAATTCTATCAATTCTAAAATCTCTGGATTTTTATTATACTCATCAATCATCATCAAAGCCTCAGCTCTAAGCTGTTCTCTCTTTTTCTTAGCTACATATTCAGCTATGGCTATTTGGTAAATGGAATTCATAGAAATTTGAAGAGACTCTTTGAGTTGTAAAACTTCATGTTTTAATATTTTAGGTAAAAGAATTGTTACTTTTTCTATACTGTTTTTTTCTAGGGCAGATATAACCATAATAAAACTCCTGTCTTTTTTACCATATTATAACAAAGGAATAAAGGTATGTCAAGTTTCTATTTTTTATAACTCCTCATAATCCAATCTCCACCCAACGAAAAATTAAAATTTTTACTAGAATAGAGAGAATATTTTTTATTTTAAATAATATTTACTTAAGTTTAGTTCCCTATTTCGGGTCTGACCCCTTAGTTTTTATTAGAGAAGGGAGAGGGATATGAGAGTTTTTGTTTTGAAATAGAAATAGCAACTTTGAATAAAAAGTTGCTATGAAAATAGAGAGAGGGTTAAACTCCATCAACTCTTAGTGCTTTTGTCTTTCCAATCATCAGGTCAATGGTCATGTTCATTCGTTTAAATACTGACTCTTGTCGGTACTCAAGATTGTGTTTTTTACAAATCTCTTTGACCAGAGGCTGTGTTTTTTGATAAAAACTGAGTGGCATATCTGGGAAAAGGTGATGTTCCACTTGATAGTTGAGAAATCCATGTGCATAGTCAATGACATCTGAACCTGTATTGTAGTTTACTGAACCCATAATCTGTCGAAGGTAGAACTCACCTTGACCTTTGTATGGTTCATTAAACATATAAATGTCATCAGCCGAGTGGTTAGGTACAATCACCAAAAATGAGTGAAGGTTGGTGAAGAGCTCTGCGATGATTACAACAATTAGTGCTGTAATAACAGCAGAAATACCCAGTGGTAAGAAGAGTGCAGGAACCAAAATAAAGTGAACAGAAAAATAAGGAATATAGTAGTCCCACCAGAGGTCAAACCCAAAAGGTTTTCTTGGGTCATACTCATAGTCAAGTATCTCTTTTTTATCTTCTTCTTTAAGCTTTTTATTTTTTAAAATTCTTAGCGTGTTGGGTGCATAGTAGGTATATTTCCATGTTCCAGCAAAAACATACATAAGCAGTCGTCTTGCCCACATTGGCACATTTGATTTGATAAGCCACTGCATGTTTCGCTCAACATTATCAGGGTCATCGGTCTCACCAAGGTGGTAGTGGTGCATGATATTATGTTCATACATCCATGCGTCTGGTTTAATCCAATCGAGCCAATCAAGGTATCTTCTATTTCCCTGTGCAAAATACTTCTTCTTATATTTATTAGGGATATTTGGTACTTTATCATACGCACCATGCAGTATAGGGTGTGTAACATTTGCCCATCTACCCAGATTACCTGTACTAATAAGAATTGCTGCTACAATTGCCAGTGGCCAAAAAACAAAGCCACTAATTCCCCCAGCACCCAGTTCTATAAGGGAAATTACCAGTATTAAAGCAAAACCTGAAAATGTAGCGATTCTCCCCCATCTCTCCATCTTTAATAGATGTTGAAAATCTTCCTCAGAAGGTGCTCCTATGGTTGCTTTTGCCTCTTCAATATCTATGCGAAGTTGCTCTTTATCTATTTGGTCATACGGTGTGTATTGGTGAGTTTGTGACTCTAGCCGTGACATAACGCTCCTTTTAAATTAATGTAGCCCATTGTATATAAAAAATTATAATTATATTAATAAACTGTTATGATAAGTAACAAAATTCGCTATTTTTATTATATTTGTTACATATCTACAAGAAATAATGTTTTATATTATTTTAATTGGTTGTTTAAGTGTTATGTTATGTATCTCTTGTTTTAGGTTGAAGGTACGTTTTCCATGGTTTTAAACCACTCTTTAGAAAAGTCTTTTTTAATATAAGATGTATGGTGGGGAACCATACACCCTGCACAGTTTTGATGAATGGCATCTTCTGATATATATTGTGACCCATCTTTGGATTTAATATCGCAATAACTAAAGAGTGTTCTATTCGCTTCTTTTTTAAAGCCATCTTCTTTAAATCGAAAGTTGGGACAGGCACAGAGATAGCAGTTAAGCGTTTCTGTTTCATGGCATTTTTGGTTTTTTTTATAAAGGGGGCAGAAATCAGGCTCTTTTTGAACCATATTTTCAAAATTGAAATAGGCAATTATCTCATCATCACTAAGGTGTGTTAGTTTGTCAATAATTGCTTTATGTTTTTGACCATGTTGTTGAAACCAAGAGGTATAACCCATCTATCTATCCTCTATAATGCTCATTAGACTCATACCATTTTCTTGTTTATCAAAATGAATTTGTGTACCAATTTTATTTTTTAATGCAGAGGTATGTGAGACGATACCAATAACTCTATTATTAACGTTAAGTGTTTCTAGCGTACTCAATACTATTTTTAGACTTTCTGTATCGAGTGTTTCAAACCCCTCATCTAAAAATAGGGTATTAATTTCCAGTTTATCTGATACCATATCGGAAAGTCCTAAGGCAAGAGCTAAACTGATAATAAAACTCTCTCCTCCTGATAGGGTATGTACATTTCTTTGATGACGATTTTGATAAAGGTCAATAATGTTTAGTTCTAACTTATTCTCTTTAGACACGGTTAACAGATAACGATTGTTGAGTTGTTGCAGATATTCATTGGCAAGTGAGATTAACAACTCAAGGGTTAAACTCTGAGCAAATACTCTATACTTACTTCCATCAACCGAGCCAATAAGTTCATTAAGTTGATTCCATTTGTTAGAGATATGGGTCTGCTCTTCTAGGGTATGTTGCTCTTTTTCAAATTTTTTAATATTCTCATCATCAATGTTAAGTCGGTGGTTGATACTATAGAGTTTCTGTTGAAGGGTATTTATTTGAAGTTCCACCTCAAGTTTATGTTTTTTTAATTTTTCTAAATCAATGAGTTTAAGTTTCTGTTTAGACTCCAACTCTTCCATTGTCGAAAAATAGACCGCACGTTTATTATTAAACTCTTTTTTTAAATCGTTAAAGGCATCTAGCTTTTTTTTAAGCTCATACTCTTCACTGTTTAGCTCTATAGTGTAATCTGTTATATTTTTATTTTCGAGTGTGCTGTATCGCTTCTGCTTGAGCATAAGGAGATCACACTTCTGTATAGAGGCTCTTTTTTTATGAGAGTTCAAAGACTCCTCTAGGTATGTTTTTTTAGATTGAATTTCAATACGCTGTCCCTCCATGGGACCTATCTCTTGGTTTAATAGGATGAGTTGTTTTGATTTTTGTTCAAACTCCTGTTTCATTTTCTCTAAGATAATTAATGAATGGTTATCTAACTCAATGCTATATTCTCTTAAACTTTTGATTAAAAAGTAGTTGAGTTCTTGAATATCACTCTGTATAATCTTCTCTCTTTTTTTCTGCATATGATTTTTTTGCACTTGCAGTCGCAGTTGAGCCAACTCTTTTTCACTATTTTGCAGTTTGCTTTTGGTAGCTGTTAGCTCCTCTTTTTGATACTTAACAGCATGAAGTTTCTCTTCAATAACTCTTTGGTTATTTTTGAGTTCAATAAGGTTTCCATTGGTCTCTCGTAGCCCCATTAACTCTTTTTTCTGATGTGTAAGTTTTAGCTCTATCTGTTCTAGGTTACTCTGCAGTTTGACCATCTCTTTTTCATTGTTATGATGATAGAGTTCTGTCTTTTTTAATCTCTCTTCTTTTTCAAAGAGTATTTTCTTTGTCTGATTGGGTTGGGGTTTTACTTTAAAAAGAGGATGCTCTAATGAGCCACATAGTGGACACGGATGCTCTGCTTTAAGATGTTTTCTATCCTCTTCATAGTTAATGATTTGCTGTTCTAAAAGCTGTTTCTCTTGCAGTTGAACCGTTATCTCTTTGATACTTTTCTGCTCGTTTTTTAAAAGAATATTTTTCTCTTTAAGCCCATTTAGAATTTTTAGAATCTGTTTTTTTGAATTAAAAGCATCTGTTTGACTCTTCTCTATATCCTCTTTTCGCATTAATTTAACAATATTGGTTTTTAAGATAATATACTGTTGCTCAATCTTTTCAATATTCTTCTCTTTAATGCTCTTCTCTAAGTGAATAATCTTCTCTTTAAGTTCTTTGATTATCTTTAAAATAGGCTCTTCACTAATATCTTCACCTTTTTCAAGTTTAATGGCTTGTAGTGCTTTTTTAGATTTTTGCAACTCATCAAACTTACTGGCAATAAGGGTAAAATTTTGTCGAAGATGCTCTCCTTGGGGGTAGGAGTCTAAATCTTTTTTTATGAGTGTCTGTTGCACTTTAAGTTCCGATACACCCTCTTGAATCTTTTCAATTTTAGCATCAAAAAAGAGAATTTCTCTCTCTTTTTGTTGAATCTCTTGGTTTAAACGTTCAAAATTTTTATTGGTAAACTCTATTTCACGATCAAGCAGTTTTGCATTGTCAATTTTTACTTTCTCTTCTTGTACAAAATAAATAAAATCTTGATAACTTTTCTGAATAACTTGCATGGGAATAAGTTGCTGTTGAAGCCCCTCTATCTCTTTTTGATAATGTTCATTTTTTTTAGAGAGTTCATCAAAATAGATACGTTGATTGAGCTGATGTACAATTTTATCTAAGTTAAAAGAGGATTTTTCATGCTCTAGAATATTTTTTTCTCGTAACAGTTCCACACGCTCATCTCTCTTTAATAGAGTTAAATTTTTGAGTTTTAGACCGACTCGATTAAGCTCTTTAAGCTCTTTTTCTGCTCGATGAAAAACCTCTTGAGAAATCTTAGAGTAGTTTGTTGTATCGGTCATTTTTTCTAAAATGGTGGCACGTTCTTCTATTGTTGCTTTTAAAAAAGTATCAAAAAGACCTTGAGCTAATAGAATGGTATAGGTAAATTGCTTAAAATTTAATCCTGTGAGTTGCTCTATCTGTTGGGTAACTTTAGAGACACCTTCTATTAAAAGTTTGTTTTCAAGGTAGAGTTTCATCTCTTTTTGAACTCGATTCTCTTTTCTAATCTGAGAAAACTTACTAATATAAATTTTATTATTATGTTGAAAGGTGACCTCTGAAAAAGAGTTACTAGAACCTTGTGAGATAAGTGCATCAACAGCACTGCCCAATCGAGGGGTTTGTGAATAGAGTGCCACACATATGGCATCGAGTAGACTACTTTTTCCTGCACCTGTTGCACCTGTAATGGCAAAAATACCTTTTTGAAAACAGGTTTGAGTAAAATCAACTTCATGTTCTCCTTGTAGGGCATTGATATTTTGATAGGTAAGCTTTAAAATTTTCACTATTTAATCCCCTCTATAATTTCGGTGTAGAGTTCAAGTAAAACTTTTTGCTCCTTTTTATCTATATCTTTGATACGTTTTAAAAAGACCTCTTTATTGGTAAGTTTTGGGAGTTTTTTTTTATCTATATGTTGATTATTAATAAGTTTCATGAGATATTACTTTTTGTAGGTATTCTATCTTGTTTTTGGTAAAGAGCATATATTTTTTGAAATAAAGTTTTAATTTCTAATAATTAGTGCGATAAAGAACCCCATCAACACCCTTTTTTGCCATCTCTTCTATCTCTATCTCCTCTTCTATTAGGGCTAAAACTTCGGTATCAAAAAGGTAATTTTGTGCAATGGGTATTAATGTAACGGCGAGTTCTTTACTACAGACAATAAACTTGCACCCCAATTGATTAGCAAAGAGTCCCTCTTTGATATTTTGAGTTTTAAGTGCATAAAGAATTTGGTGTTTTTGACAATATTTAGCCAGTTCAAGTGAAGAGGAGAGTGGATTGAGCAGAACAATTGCGTTGGGTGGAGTCATTTTAATATCATGAATGGTATTGACCAAATAGAGTGCTGGTGACTCTATCCACGGATGTCCAAATATTTTCATTTAATTTCTTTTTCTATTTTCTATTTTTGCTTTTTCTAGGCACTCATTTGAGCAGTAGGTTTTTTTCTGATGAATAATGGCATCATCTTCTGTAATATAGGTTGAACAGTAAGAACACTCCGAGGTTGCTTCAATTACTCCAAATTCATGTTCCTCTTTTTTTTGGGACTTTTTTCTGTCTATAAAAGGCAGTCTCCCTCCTAGAAATCGGTAAAGAATACCAGCAACTATAGCAAAGATAATTAATTTAAGTAACATGTTTAACCTTTAATATAGAGATAGTTTCTCTGATTTTTTTGGATTATATCATAATCTATCGAGGAGTCAACCGATTCAAGTTCAGAAAAAACTTGTTCACCTTTATAAAAGAGGTATTTTGTAGCACTGTTTTTCAGGTGATGGGTTAAGGTTAAAAGCATTTTAGTGTTGGTGACAGCACGAGAAGAGATTAAATCAAATGGTTTGTCGCTATAATCTTCTACACGTTTTTTTGCAACAATAACATTTTCTAAATTTAACTCCATTGCTACATATTTTAAGAACGAAGCTCTTTTATTTCTAGGTTCACATAAAACAGTTTTACTTTTAGGATAAGCAATGGCAAGTAACATACCTGGAAAACCTGCTCCTGTACCGACATCAAGTATGGATGCAGGAGGGGTAATAAATGTGGTGGGATAGAGAGAATCTATGATGTTGATATAGACCTCATTTCTATTTTTTGCCCCTGTTAGGTTATGAATCTTATTCCACTCTTCTAAAAGGTTGGAGTAGCTCTCTAGTTGTTGAAGCTGTTGGTTATTTATATTAATTTTCTCTATCTCTAAGTGTTGTTTTAAGTTATTCATATTTTAATTATACTCTAATGGGGCTATGTTTTTAATTTGCTTAAGTCAAAAATATGTCAATTTGTCATATACTTTATTTAAAATACTTTAAGAGGAGTATAGATGTATGAATTAAAATCTGTTATTGAAAAGTTAAAAGATATATTGTCTCAAGAGAGAGGGGGGAGTAAAATTTTTGATAAGGATATTGCTCAAGTTTTAGCCATTCCTCAAACCACATTTGCCACCATGAAAAAAAGAAATTCTATTCCATTTAAAGAGATTATGGAGTTTTGTGCAGTGCGAAAATTAAGTATTAATTGGCTCTTTTTTGATCAGGCTATAGAGATGTTGGCTGTTGAAACCGAAAAATATTTTCAGATACGTTATTTTTCTGATGTTCGAGCAAGTGCAGGTGGTGGAGCATTTACTTTTGATGAAAATTATGAGTTACTTTCGATTAATAAGACCATTATAGAGAGGCTTATTCCTTTTGGAAGTAAAGAGCTTGAAGCCATTAGCGTAGAAGGGGAGTCGATGGAACCCACTCTTCAAGATAATTCTATTGTTTTCATAGACAGAGAGCAGACCAATATTAATAGAGATGGAATTTATGTGGCATCAACAACAGCAGGTCTGTTTATTAAAAGAATTAGGCAACGAGCCGATGGAAAAATAGAGTTAATATCTGATAACAGAGCCTATTCACCTGAAACCATATTACCCGATGAGATACAAATTATAGGTCGTGTGGTGGGTAATATAGAGAGTTTATAGATATTTGCTATAATACAGTACCAAAAAATAAGGAAATAAAATGGCAGAAAACAACGCGAAAACATTAGACGGAAGAATTGAGGGTATCTATAAAATGGCAAAAGAGCATTTTGGAGAAGTGAAATTTGTAGGTATTAAATTGCATAAAAAAATAGGATGGGTTGCAAAAATTCAATTTGATGAATTTGAATCACTGGTTTCAGAAGGGAAAGATGCAGAAGATGCACTAAAGAACTTAAGAAAACGACTTAAAAAAATTATAGCAAGATACAATTTTGTCTAATCATAAAAACAATATTATTCTAATAGGTTTTATGGGGGTAGGTAAAGGCACAACAGCCAGAGCCTATGCCAAAAAATATCACTGTTTTAATATTGATACCGATGATTTAATAGAATCAAAAGAGAATAAAAAAGTTAAAGAGATATTTAATGAACATGGAGAGAAATATTTTCGTTCATTAGAACAAGAGTGTGCAAATTGGATTGAAAGCTCGGTAGATAATTCTTTAATTTCTGTGGGAGGTGGTTTCTATAAGGTAGGTAATCTTAAGAAGCTTGGAACAGTGGTTCTCTTAAATGCTTCTTATGATTGGATTTTCAACAGACTCTCTACAGCAGAGAACGCAAAAGCCAAATTAAAAAAGAGACCTCTCTTCTCTGAACCAGAAAAAGCAAAGAAATTGTATAAAGAGAGAGAGAGAGCTTATCGAAAAGTAGCAGATTTAATTATTGATATAGAAGGTAAAGAGATGAAAGAGGTAATAAAAGAGCTAAAATCTAGCTCTTTTATATAGTAAGTGAAATAACAAAAAGTAAAAAGCTGAAAGAATTTGGAAGAAATCAAGAGAAACCCTTGACAAAGGAGA
>DCAF01000039.1:0-22075 GCA_002311915.1 Sulfurovum sp. UBA1140
TCTATCTCTGTTTTATAGAGTTGATACTGATACTGCAATTTGGCAAAGTCTATTTTCATTTTTTGGTTACCTTTATATTTTCATCAACTATCTCATAATGAGCAAACTCATCTTCGGCTTTCTCATCGTTAAAGTTTAAGGTAGTTCCCGAAATACCAACCCAACCAATCTGCTTGGCAGGAACCCCCACCATCAACGCACAAGATTTAACATCTCGGTTAACCACTGCCCCTGAACCAATCAATGCATACTCTCCAATCGTTACCCCACAGATAATCGTGGCATTCGCACCAATGGTTGAGCCTTTTTTAAGAAGCGTCTTTTTAAACTCCTCTTTTCTTGAGATAAACGCTCGGGGATTAATTACATTGGTAAAGACCATCGAAGGTCCTAAAAAAACATCATCTTCAATCTCAACACCTTCATAAATAGAGACATTGTTTTGAACTTTAACACCATTGCCAATTTTTACCTTGGCTCCCACCACACAGTTTTGCCCAAAAGAGCAGTTTTTACCAATAATGGTATGCGATAAAATATGAGAAAAATGCCATATCTTGGTTCCCTTGCCAATCGTGACCTTCTCATCAACGATACTGCTCTCATGCACAAAAGCATTATGCGAAGGCTCCTCTTTAATACTTTTGGGTCTTCGTCTACTTTTCCAAGAATCTCGATTTATATATTTACCTTCGTTATTCATCCCAAGACCTTTTTACAAAATGGGTGATACTCACCCTTCATTCCAATCGCTTCAAGATTTCTAATCGTTGACACTGTATTAATAGAACCATACGCCTCTTCTAAGCCAAAACCATTCCCCTTTAAAATCTCTTCATAACTTCTAGTATGCAAGTCAGTAAATCCACCACTAAACTCTATCTCTTCACCATCAATGGTAATAGAACGATAGGTTCTCTGCCCTGTGGCTTGAATCTCTTTAGGAATATAATCATAGTTAACCGACAAAAACCACCGTACATTGGCATTTTTTAATTGAAAAGAACCTGCATTGGCATCGGGTGTTTTTAAGTGAACAATGTTCTCTTTGACCTCACCAAATATCCAACACAACATATCATAAAAATGTACCCCAATATTAGAAGCGATTCCCCCCGATTTAACCTCGTCCCCTTTCCATGAGATAAAGTACCATTTCCCTCGACTGGTTAAATAGGTCAAATCAATATCATAAACTCTATTAGGGTTTTGGGTTAACTCTTTAGTTACACGCTCTTTAAGGGCAATAATAGAGGGGTGCAGTCGCAGTTGCAAAATATTATAAACCTTTTGACCTGTCTCTTGTTCTATAATTTTTAACTGGTCAATGTTCCAAGGGTTCAGCACCAAAGGCTTCTCACAAATGGCATCAGCACCCGATTTCAGTGCAAATCGTATATGAGAATCATGCAGATAATTTGGCGAACAGATAGCAACATAATCTATCTTACGCCCCGTATCTCTACGCCATTTGTCTACAAATCTGTCAAACCGTTCAAACTCGGTAAAAAAATTAGCCTCTGGAAAGTTACTGTCCATAATTCCAATACCATCATAAGGATCAAGGGCAGCCACCAAATCATTTCCCGTCTCTTTAATCGCCCTCATATGTCGTGGAGCGATATACCCCGATGCACCAATCAATGCAAAATTTTTACTATCCATCTTATTCCTTTCCAATCATCTTTTAGTCTTGGAACCGATGGCTTTAGCCTCGTTTTATTCGGGTGTAAACACGCCGATTCCAAAAAAATAGCTATTACTTTATTAAATTTTGAAATGCCCCAATCTCATCAAGTTGCTCCCAAGGGTAATCACTCTGCCCTACTTGCCCACGAGATGCCACATCGGCATATAAAAATGTCTCTTTAGAGGGTTTGTCCAGATTAAATTTCTTGGTAATCCAGTTCGGTGTTAAAGGAAACGTATTCATTACAAAAGTAGAAAGCTTATCATCATCAAGCCCCTCAATAACTGTTCCATAGGTATCAACTGCTACCGAAGTGGGTCGTGCCACACCAATGGCATACGAGAGTTGAACCACTGCTTTTTTTGCCAATTTAGATGCCACAATATGTTTGGCGATATATCTCGCAGCGTAAAGCCCTGATCTGTCTACTTTGGTATAATCTTTAGAGCTTTGAGCCCCACCACCAATCGGTGCATACCCTCCAAAACTGTCCACAATCAGTTTTCGTCCTGTCAATCCAGAATCATGTAGGGGAGAGTGTGAAACATATTTTCCTGTTGGGTTAATATGTATAATACAGTCATCTTTGTTGTATAAGTTTTTAGGTAATCCTGCATCATCAATCAGTGTTTGAATTAACTCTCGTACCGTCTTAATTCTCATACTGTTCACACATGGAGCCGAGACCACAATCGTATGAATTTTTTGAGGCTGACACGATTCAAAGTTAGCTTTAACCCCATAATCCATGGTTACCTGTGTCTTAATATCAATACCCAATTTAGAGGGGTTCTCTTTCGCATAATCATAAACCTTTTCCATTAAAACTCTGGCATAGGTAATGGCACTAGGCATATAATTTTTGGTTTCACAATCGGCGTAACCAAACATAATTCCTTGGTCTCCTGCTCCTATCTCACCATCTTCTTGATCAACTCCTTGATTAATATCAGGCGATTGAGAGTTAAGCAATACCTGCACCTCAATATCTTCAGGATGCAGACACTCCTCTTTGGTAAAATAGGGATTACCATCATAACCAATCTTGGCTAAAGCATCATGTACCACTTGTTTATAATCTTCGGTGGTCATTTTGGTCTTAGAAGTCACCTCTCCACCAATAATCACATGCTTTCCTGCCACAAAAACCTCTGAAGCCACACGCGACTTGACATCACCCATAATCAACTTATCAACAATGCTATCGGCAATAATATCTGCACACTTATCAGGATGCCCTGGACTAACCACTTCACTAGTAAAAAGATACATTTTTACTCCTAACTATAAATTATTGTTCGCATTGTATCTTAAACTATTTTAATTTTAAAACTTCGACGATGAATATCACAATAGCCAAACTCTTTTATCGCCTTTATATGGGATTTAGTCCCATATCCCTTATGTTTCTCGAACCCATATTCAGGATAACGTTTGGCATCTTTTATAATGGCTCGATCATGCGTCACCTTGGCTAAAATACTCGCTGCACTCACCTCGGCAACTTTAGCATCGGCTTTGACCATGGTATTAATACCCAACACCCCAAAGGTTTGATTCCCATCAAAAAGATAAACCTCTGCCTCTAAATTTTTTAAAATAGACTCCAACCCCTTACTCAAACAAGCACTCAAACCCAACTCATCTATCTCTTTAGGAGAAAAACTAACAATATGATATTTAGAGTTTTCAATTATCAAAGGGTACAATGCTTCTCGTTTTTTTTCAGAAATTTTCTTAGAATCCATTAACCCCTCAATAGGATTAACTAAAACTACCCCTGCCATGACCAAATCACCTGCCAAAGGTCCTCTTCCTGCTTCATCTATGCCACACAATACTCTAGACATTATTTATCTCCTCTATCAACACCAAAAACGCCTCTCCATATCGTTCAAACTTTACCTCTCCAATTCCATGAACATCTAACATTTCATTTTTATTACTTGGCATCACGTTTGAGAGTTCTTTGAGTGTTTTATCAGAAAAGACCACATAAGGGGGAACCTTATTTATTGTGGCAATCTCTTTTCTTAATGCTCTGAATTTATCAAAAATCTCTACTTCATAATCGTCGAAATAGGTTACTTTTTTCTTGGATTTTGCTTTTTTAACCACCATTCTCTCTTCGCGTATCGAGACCAATTCAGCACCTTTAAGTATGCCCACTCCTCTATCGGTCAAATAGTAAACCCGATACTCTCCTATGCCAATGGCTCCAAGCTCTAGCAGTTTGTCTGCAATGGTTAGCCATTGGGCTTTTGAGTGGTGTTCTCCAATACCATAAACCGTCAGTTGGTCATGGGTGTTGGTTAATATTCTCTGCTCTTTGCTTCCTCGTAGTACGTCAATGACATAGTGTATTCCAAAAGATTGTTTGGTTCGGTAGATAGCAGAGAGAAGTTTTTGTGCATCTTGGGTGATGTCGATACTATTTTTATCGGGGTAGAGGCAGTTATCACACCGATTACCACACGCTTCAATGGTGTCGTTAAAATAGGTAGCTATCTGCTGATGTCGGCAAGATTCTGAATCAGAAAACCTTGCAATGGTGTTAATTTTTTCATAAGCGTTCTCTTTATAGGGGCTATCAGGAAGCTCATCAATAAAAGATTTTTGTTGTACCACATCTGATGCCGAAAAAAGCAGTAGTGTGGTGGCATCAAGCCCATCACGCCCTGAACGTCCTATCTCTTGGTAGTAGTTCTCTAGGGTTTTGGGCAGATTCATATGTACCACAAACCGAATATTACTCTTATCAATTCCCATACCAAATGCAATGGTAGCAACCACAATATTTATCTCATCACTTACAAAATCGTGATAAACTTTTTTCTTAACATCCGTGGGGAGTCCTGCATGAAAAGCTTGAGCCTTATAGCCCTGTTTTTGAAGATAGGTAGCCGTAGCCTCGGTCTGTTTTCTTGAAAAGGCATAAACAATCCCCATCTCACCCTCGTGCTCTTTTAAAAAATGGGTTAGTTGTCTTCGACCATCACTCTGGCGATGTTGGGCTGTAATGGTCAAGTTTTCACGAAAAAGAGAACCTGTGACCACCTTTGGATTTTTTAGTTGAAGATTGCTCAGAATATCCTCTTTTACAATGGTGGTCGCCGTTGCTGTAAATGCCGTAATGGTCGTATTGGGAAAAGATATTTTTAGTTGAGACAACATGCGATAGTGTTCACGAAACTCATGACCCCATTCGCTGACACAGTGGGCTTCATCAATCACAAAGAAGTTGATATTTAAATCCATCAAAAAGGTTAAAAAATAATTATTCATTAAACGTTCAGGAGCCACATAGAGTAGTTTTATTTGATTATTATAAAGAGCTTGTTCTATTAATTTGCTCTCTTCAATGGTCTGTATTGAGCTTAACATCTCGGCAGATATGCCGTTTTCTTTAAGTGCTACGACTTGGTCGTGCATGAGTGCCAAAAGTGGAGATACCACCACCGTTACCCCATCCATTAAGAGTGAAGGGAGTTGATAACAGAGTGACTTTCCTCCACCTGTGGGGAGTATCATCAGAACATCTTGATGATTTAAGATGCTGTCAATCACCTCCTCTTGTTGTTCTCTAAAGTTTTGGTGTCCAAAATAGTGTTGTAGTGTTTGCTGTTTATTCATCTTGATATAGTATCAAAAGAGAACTTGTGATGTTGTGAAAGAACAGTTTAACACATCTTAAATGTTTGAATTTTATTAGATTAATAATATTTAATAGAAGGTGTTTTAAAGAACTAAATATTTTTAGAAAAGTTTTATAATATTATCTTTATTGTAAAAAATTTTGATAGGATTTGACCAATTGGTGGTCTAATTTTAAAGTATGGGAGTTTTTTATGAAGAGAGTTATACTTTTTAATAGTGACATTGTTGTCTGCAAGTATAGAAAATGAGATAGGTATTAGTACCCACGTGACCTCTATACATAATAAAGGTGGGTTGACATTTAGAAACCATGGAACAGGATTAACCTATCAATTAAATAGCTATGTGATTAGTCCAAGATTTGATTTGGATTACACCAAAATTTCTGATTATGAGCAAGTCAACAGCCTAGTAAGGGTCTCGATAAATGCTCTTTATGAATTTGAAAATGCAACAGAGTTCCTGCCGTATGGATTGGTGGGACTTGGGTATGAAAAAGTATTTTCAGAAGTCAAAGACACCTTTAGTAGTCACGCTTTTTTACAAGGTGGTGCAGGTCTTGCGTATACACTTCAAACTGCAAGGCACTGCAGGGGTGGGGATACCGACAGTAAAAATAGTACCAATGGTATCAGTTTTAGGGCATCCTCTGCTTATTTGGAATAAAATTTAACGGCTTTAAGTTAACTCTTTTTCAATTAAGAGTAAAATACTCCTAATTGAATTTCAAAGGATTTAAACCATGATGGGAATACCACAACCTGCATTTTATATATTTAAGTGTCAACAATCAGCACCTCCAGGGATGCCAAAACCAAGCTGTGTAAGCCAAAATAACCCAGAGTCACAACAACTTATGCAACACCTATCACAACAACTAATGATGAAAGGGATTATTGCCACAGCTACACCAATCCAGACCTCTTGTCTAAATCGTTGTCAACAAGGACCTGTTATCTTGGTAGAACCTGGGCATACCATGTATGTTGAACTAACCAAAGATAAAATAGATAGAATTATTGATGAGCATATCATCGGTGGAAATGTAGTTGCTGAGTATGTAATTGCAGATGAAGCTTGGGGCGAACCTATTTCTCCTGCTTCTATGGCTAGATAGTTTTTTTTAAGAGAGTCTAACGACTCTCTTTCTCTTCAATTCCTGATTTTCCAAATCTTTTTTCTAACTCTTGCTTAACTCTATCAGGAGTAATGTCTCGATATCCAAGACCTACTAAAGTGTGATACAATAAATCAGCAGACTCATAAATCACCTGTTCATCGCTCTCTTTATCTATGGCAACACAAACTTCATCTGCCTCTTCACGAATTTTTGAAAGCATTAACGCTTTATCATTAAGAAGCTTCTTAGTCCATGATTTTTGAGTATCAGAGCTATTTTTACGCTCTAATATCGTATGATAAAGTGTATCAACCACACCATAGATACTGTCGGTATTTATCTCTTGTTCTAAAACTCTCTTCTTTTGGACTACCGAGGTAAAGAAACAGCTTTTGGTTCCTGTATGACAGGCAACACCATTCTGTTTAATTTTTAATACCACCGTATCAGCATCACAATCAAGAAGTATATCTTTTATCTCTTGGGTATGGTTTGAGCTTTCACCCTTTTTCCAAAGTCGTTGTCTGCTTCTACTAAAATAGTGGGCGTAACCTGTGCTAAGGGTTAAGTTATAAGCCTCTTCATTCATATAGGCCAACATTAATACTTGTCCCGTTTCGTGGTCTTGGGCTATTGCAGGAATTAAGGGATTTTTTTGCCAGTTGATTTGCATAGTTGGGGGTCTCCATGTAGCGTGGGCATTCTTGCCCACGAAAGATATTTTCTTGTTGTTCATCGTGGGCAGGAATGCCCACACTACGATTATTGTTGTGCTGAAATAGCTCTTTGCTCTTTACCTTTGGCATCGACCCAAATATTAGGTACGGCTCCACCAGGGGTTAAGAAAATTTGAGCATCTCTATTAACTCTAAGTGCTTCATTAAAGTGCATTTGAGTCTTAATTTGTTCCAATTGAAGCAGTTCAGTTGTCAATGAAGCAGAGATAAGACGGTTTGCTTTGGCTTGTTCTTCGGCTTCAATTTTAATCCTATCAGCTTCACCTTGTGCCACAATTCTATTACGTTCAGCTTCACCCCGTGCAATCTCTGCATTTCTTTGAGCCTCTTGTTTGGCTCTCTCTTTTTGTTGCTCTGCAATATTTACATTCTGTTTTTCTGCTTGGAGTTGTTCAATTTTTTCTCGAATTTTTGCAGGAAGTACAATATTTCTAAGCTCAACAGCAGAGAGTATTACAGGTTGGTCGCCCAGTGATTCTATTTTCTGTGCTACTTTGGTTTGAATCGCTGTGGCTATTTCGTTTCTCATCTCTGGGAGTCTTTCTGCAGTATATTGACCAATTACATCTCTAACCACTTCTCTTACTTTAGAGTTAATAATCTTCTCTTCCCAACTTGAACCCCATTTTTCGATGGTTTTTGGTGCAGTCTCGGCTCTAAGTTGATACTGAACGGCAATATCTATATTAACCGTTAATCCTCGTTTATCCAAAACTTGAATGGCAGGGTTTCTTCTAAGTCCACCTTCAAATCCACCTGCTCCACCAATTCTTGAATCATAGTTGTCTCCAATCGTAGAAGTTTGCGTATTACTATAAGTAATCAGTCTCATTCTTGTATTTACGGGAATGATTCTCTCTAGCATCGGAATAAAAAAGTGAAGACCTGCTTTTAACGGTGTCTCATCAAATTTACCTGTTCTTACTTTGATACCTACCTCACCAGAGTTAATAATGGTAAAGGGTTTAAGAAATACAAGACCTGCAATAATAGCAATTGTTATAAATAACCACGATGGAGACTGTTTTCCTCCACCATTACCACCACCTGATGGTCGTTTTATATTGGGGGTTTTATTGTTGTTGTTTCCACCACCACTGTTATTGGGTTGTTTCTTTTTAAAATAGTCGTTCATGTCTGCTGGCATTTCTGTTGTCCTTAATTTATATAGGTTAAGTGTTGGATATGGTCAGGATTCTTACCTGCTACTACATCAAAGTAGGCTGACTGTAATTTTTTGGTAATCTCTCCACGGCTACCTTTTCCGATAATTCTTGCATCAACTTCACGAATAGGGGTTACCTCTGCTGCTGTTCCAGTAAGGAATGCTTCATCGGCAATGTAAATCTCTTCTCGGGTGATTCGTCGTCGTACCACTTCGATACCCATATCAGAAGCAAGGTCAATAATGGTCTCTTGCGTAATAGACTCTAAAGTATTATCACTAGGAGGAGAAATCAATTTACCCCCACGAACCATAAAGAAACAAGCACCACTCGCCTCGGCAATATAGCCTTGGTCATCTCTTAAAAGTGCTTCATCGTAACCCGCCTCAACTGCTTCAAACTTTGCCATCTGAGAGTTAAGATAATTGGCTACAGCTTTGGCTTTTCCCATTCCAGAGGTATTTGGTGTTCGTGTCATCGAAGTAATTTTTACTCTAACCCCTTTTCTTAGACCCTCTTCACCAAGGTAAGCTCCCCATTTCCACGCAGAAATCGAGACCTCGACAGGAGCATCTTTATGATACAGCCCCATCACTCCATAACCCAAATAGACCAATGGTCTAATATACGCCCCATCAAACAGTTCGTTCTCTTGAAGCAATTTTATCTGTGCATCATTTAACTCTTCAAGTGTATACGGCACATCCATCAATGTCATTTTTGATGAGTTAAGTAGTCTTTGTGTATGCTCTTGTAGTTTAAAAATGGCACATCGTCCATCAACAGTTTTATAGGCTTTCGTTCCTTCTATTGCACCATTTCCATAGTGCAGTGTGTGTGTAAGTACATGAACTTTTGCATCATCCCAAGGGGTCATAACACCATTCATCCATATATATTTTGCTTTATCCATATTATATTGCTCCATGCAAAAATTAATGGATGATTCTAGCTAAATTCGGGTTAAAAAATGTTTACTTGTGGTAGGGAATAACTTCTTGCAAGTTTTAATATATTTGATAGTGTTTTTATCTGTACCTGATTAGGATAAACTCTTTATAATTATTTAATTTATTTTTTTAAGTTTTAAATAGTTTTAAGTTATTAAAAGCCCATAAATAGGTGATTTAAAGCCATAAAGACTCTGAAAAGTCACACCCTTTCACTTGATACATATCAAGAGACTTGCAATATTACTTATGATAATATTGAGGTACAGTTATGATTTTCATAACAGAAATTAAATTTTAGGAGGAATATAGTATGGCTTTAAATAGAAGAGATTTTCTGAAAAGTGCAGCAGCCGCGAGTGCAGCGAGTGCGGTAGGAATTGCTGTTCCATCTAGTCTACAGGCTTCAGCAACTGAAGCTCAAAAAGATTGGAGATGGGATAAAGCAGCATGTAGATTCTGTGGTACAGGTTGTGGTATTATGTTGGCGACAAAAGGTGGAAAAATTGTCGCAGTAAAAGGGGATCCTGCAGCACCAGTAAACAGAGGATTGAACTGTATTAAGGGTTACTTTAATGCTAAAATTATGTATGGTGCAGACAGACTTAAACAACCGTTACTTAGAATGAATGACAAAGGTGAGTTTGACAAACAGGGTCAATTTAAACCTGTATCGTGGAAACGAGCATTTGATGAGATGGAGTTTCATGCTAAGAAGGCACTTAAAGCTAGTGGTCCTGAAGGTGTGGCTGTATTTGCATCGGGTCAATATACCGTTATGGAAGGTGTTGCTGCTCAAAAAATGATGAAAGCTGGTTTCCGTTCTAATGCTATTGATCCAAATGCAAGACACTGTATGGCATCTGCTGTTGTTGGTTTTTATCAAACATTTGGTATTGATGAGCCAAGTGGATGTTATGATGATATTGAGTTAACAGATACCGTTATCTCTTGGGGAGCCAACATGGCAGAGATGCACCCAATTTTATGGTCAAGAGTAACTGACAGAAAATTGAGTGACCCAGAGAGAGTACAAGTCGTTAACCTTTCTACATATAAACATAGAACATCAGACTTGGCAGATATGGAGATTATCTTCTCACCATCAACTGACCTTGCAATGTGGAACTATGTGGCTCGTGAGATTGTTTACAATCACCCAGAATCAATTGATTGGGATTTTGTTAAGAAACATATTGTTTTTGCATCACAACCAGTTAATATCGGTTATGGTATGAGAGGATCTGATGAGAAATCAATTAAAGATGGTAAATACACTGATTTAGAGATGGAGACCATTTCTAAAGAGATGGCTAAAGTTGTTTCAGAAAAAGAGGGTCCAGCGTTAGAACCATTTGGTTATAAAGCAGGTGACAACATGGAGATGAAACCAGCAGGTCTTAAACACTGGGAGATTTCGTTTGAAGAGTATAAAAAGTTCTTAGAACCATATACTGTTGAGTATGTAGCAAAAATCTCAAAAGGTGACCCAGATGAGGACATCGAAGTATTTAAGAAAAAACTTAAAAAATTGGCTGATCTTTATATTGAAAAAGGTAGAAAAGTAGTTTCATTCTGGACAATGGGTATGAACCAACATACACGTGGTACTTGGGTAAATACACTTTCGTACAATGTTCACTTCTTACTTAACAAACAAGCCAAACCAGGAGAGGGAGCGTTCTCGTTAACAGGACAACCTTCGGCATGTGGTACGGCTAGAGAAGTTGGTACATTCTGTCACAGACTTCCAGCAGATATGATGGTTAAAAATCCTAAGCATAGAAAAATTTGTGAAAATGCGTGGAAAATTCCAGAGGGTACATTGAACCCAGTAGGAAACCAGCACATTATGAAAATTCACAGAGACATCGAAGATGGTGTTGTTAAGTTTGCATGGGTAAACGTTTGTAACCCTTATCAAGATAGTGCAAGTGCAACACACTGGATTAAAGCTGCTCGTGAGATGGATAACTTTATTGTATGTTCTGATGGTTACCCAGGAATTTCAGCAAAAGTATCTGACTTGGTTCTTCCAACGGCGATGATTTATGAGAAGTGGGGAGCGTACGGAAATGCCGAACGACGAACACAGCACTGGAGACAACAGGTTCTACCAGTTGGTGACTCTATGAGTGATACTTGGCAATGGCTTGAGTTCTCTAAAAGATTTACCATTAAAGATGTTTGGGGTGAGCAACCACTACGAGGTAAAAATAAAGATGGAACACCTAAAAAACTTCCAGATGTAATTGCCAAAGCCAAAGCGATGGGTTACAAAGAAGATGCAACGATGTTTGAGGTACTCTTTGACCATGAAAGATCAAGAGCCTTTAAACTTGACCCGAATGACCCAATTCAAAAAGGTTATGACAACTCTGAGTGTCTAGGTGACAGCAGAAACGTTAAAGGGAGTGATGGAGAAGTCTTTAAAGGTTATGGATTCTTTGTTCAGAAGTACCTATTTGAAGAGTATGCAGCCTTCGGAAGAGGGCATGCACACGACTTGGCACCATTTGATGTTTACCACAAAGTAAGAGGTCTTAAGTGGCCAGTTGTTGATGGTAAAGAGACACAGTGGAGATTTAATGCTAAATATGACCCATATGCGAAAAAAGAGACAGCCGAAACTGGTAACTCTCACGCATTCTATGGTGGATTGGCAAAAAAACTGGCACAAGGTGACCTTAAAGGTATTAAAGACAAAAACAAAAAGTCGCTTAAAAATAAAGCGAAAATTTTTGCAAGACCCTACATGGATCCTCCAGAAATGCCAGATGAAAATTATGACATTTGGTTATGTACAGGTCGTGTACTAGAGCATTGGCATTCAGGTACAATGACCATGAGAGTTCCAGAGCTTTATAGAGCCGTTCCTGAAGCGTTATGTTATATGCATCCTAAAGATGCAAAAGACAAAGGTCTTAAGCAAGGTGGTCTCTGTTGGGTTGAATCTCGTCGTGGTAAAGTTAAAGCCAGAGTTGAAACACGTGGACGAAACAGACCAAGTAGAGGTTTGGTATTTGTTCCGTGGTTTGATGAGAAAGTATTCATTAATAAAGTATGTCTTGACGCTACTTGTCCTATGTCTAAACAGACAGATTACAAGAAGTGTGCAGTTAAGATTTATAAGGCATAAGTAGATGGCTAACTCTAACAACAGACGAAAGTTTATGACAACAACCCTTCAAAGTGTTGGCTTAACGGCTCTTGGCGGAATGTTGTGGAGTGGCTATACACATGAGGTGAAAGCTTCACCTTTGGTACTTAGACCCCCAGGAGCGATTAAAGAGGAAGATTTCTTAACCGCTTGTATTAAGTGTGGTCTCTGTGCAGAGGCGTGTCAAAATCGTGATACCAATATCGACAAAGAGACAGGAGAAGCACGAGAGGGAACCCTAAAGATGGCAAAAGGTGGGGATCATACCTTAATTGGTACTCCCTATTTTATACCCACCGAGGTTCCTTGTTACATGTGTGAAGAGATTCCTTGTGTTCCTGTGTGTCCATCGGGAGCATTGGATATTGCTTCGGTCTCAAATGAAAAAGAGGAGCTTGACATTAATATGTCAAGAATGGGTTTAGCCATAGTACACAAGGAGTCATGTATTGCCTTTTGGGGAATACAGTGCGATGCGTGTTACCGTGCTTGTCCACTATTAGATGTTGCCATTACCTTGGAGTATCAGAAAAATGAACGAACGGGTAAACATGCGTTTTTGTTGCCCGTTGTTCAAGATTCTGCCTGTACAGGGTGTGGTCTTTGTGAAATGGCTTGTGTAACAGAGAAACCTGCCATTTTTGTACTTCCAAACGAAATATCTAAAGGTAGAGCAGGTTCTCACTATGTTAAAGGTTGGGACGAAAAAGATCAAGAGCGTGTCAAAGATGCCAAAAAGATTAAAACGGTCAATGAGAGAAGTGAAAAAGAAGCTTCTGACTATCTGAACTCAGGAGATTTATATTAATGAAAAATTTAAAATATCTTCTGCTTAGAAGGGTCACTCAAATCACCATATTATTCCTCTATTTTGGTGCCAATGCTTACGGTTGGAACATGTTATCTGGAACTTTTGGTTCTTCTGTTCTAATGGGTATAATTCCACTAGCTGACCCCTATACCACACTTCAAGTGTTGGCAACAGGATTCGTGCTAGGAGCAGATGTTCTATTGGGTGCAGGAATTATTATTCTGTTCTATATGGTCATTGGTGGTAGGGCTTTTTGCTCTTGGGTCTGTCCCATTAATATGGTGACCGATTTGGCAAATTGGCTACGACGAAAGCTTAATCTTGACAAAGAGGAAGTTAACTACCGATTCTTGAAACGAAATACCCGATACTGGATTATGGTCTTGGGTCTGATTGTTTCAGCCGTTCTTAGTATCGCTGCCTTTGAGGTCTTAAGCCCCATTACCATTATGCAACGAGGTATTATCTTTGGTTTTGGTATGGGATTTGCAGTGGTTTTAGCCATCTTCCTTTTTGACCTTTTTGGGGTTAAAAATGGTTGGTGTGGTCACTTATGTCCGTTGGGTGCAACCTATTCCATTATTGGAAAAACAAGCATCATACGGGTAGAGCATGACCATGAGGCGTGTACAGCATGTATGAAGTGTAAAGTTGTTTGCCCAGAGAATCAGGTGTTACATATGGTCAACAAAGAGAGTATTATGATAACAGACGGAGAGTGTACCAACTGTGGTCGCTGTATTGATGTTTGTGATGATGATGCTCTTACGTTCAATATTAGAAATTATCTAAAGAAGTAGTTGGTACTCCTTGTGAGTACCTGTTAATAATAAAGGAGAGAATAATGATTAAAAAGAGTCTAATGGTTGCATTTTCTATGGTTGCTCTAATTTCAATAGGGTATGCTGCAGCAAATAATACAGGAACAGGAGCTACAGAAACTACCGTAAGTAATGAGACGGAAAAAGAGTTGGGTCTAAGAAAGACTGACTTGTATACTGAAGGAAGCGAAACCTTTGGTGATGCAGCAAAATATAGCACTGCTGTGGCGGGAACATCTACAAAAATTGAGAGAGCCTTTACCAATGCCCCTCCAATGATTCCTCATGATATTTCAGACATGTTGCCAATTACAATTAAAAGCAATCAGTGTCTAAGCTGTCATGATAAAGCAAATGCTGAAGGGATGAAAGTAGCAATGCCAAATCTTACCACCATTCCAGCTTCTCACTACAAAGATTTAAGATCTGAGAATCATAAAGATTTACCAAAGTTAGCAGGTGCAAGATTTAACTGTTCACAGTGTCATGCTCCACAGTCAGATATGAAACCTTTGGTAGAGAATACTTTCCAAGCAGACTTCCAAAGTGATGCTGAAAAGAGTGGTTCAAACCTAGCAGAAACCATTAATATTGGTAGAGATACCCTTTAACTAATGGCGAAATCTCGAAGAGATATTTTTACATCATTCTCCTTTACTCAAGGAGAAGATGTAGAAGCAAAAGTTCGACTACCCTATTGTGATGACTTGTCACTTTTTCAGAAGTATTGCACCCAATGTACCGATAAACCCTGTGTTGATGTTTGTGAACAAGAGATTATTAAAATAGATGATAGTGGAGTACCTTACCTTGCTTTTGACCTACAGGGGTGTACCTTTTGTGATGATTGTATAGAACCCTGTCCAGAGGATTTTTTAGATGCAACTCTACCAACAATTCAAGGAAAAATAGAGCTTAATATATTAAAATGTTTTAGCTGGAATCAGACCATGTGTTTTTCATGTAAAGATCCATGTATTGATGATGCCATTAGTTTTATAGGACTCTTTCGCCCCAAGATAGATGAAGAGAAATGTACAAATTGTGGATTTTGCCTTAAAGTCTGTCCAGCAGATGCAATAACTATTAAAGGATTGTTATGAGACAATTAATTTTACTGTTTGGATTTGTACTCTTGTTAGCAGGATGTAATGATGAACCCCAACAGAGCCAACTAGCAACCAAAAAGCTTGTTCAAGAAGAACCCCAAAAACCAACCCATACCACGCCCACATTTAGACATGCTGGACAGCTTTATGCTAAAAGCAATACCATAATTGACATACAACCAAACAAGATTCTTAAAGCAGGTGGAAATGTTAAAGATATTCTTGTAACCAGTGACCGACTCTATACAGGAACTGACGGAGGGCTAATTGATGTTTTTGACCTTCAGAGTTATGAACTATTAGAGCAGATAAAAATACCCTCTTTTCACAATAAAATTTATGATCAAGAGGTCACCTCTACCGTCTACTCTTTAGATAAATTTGGTGATAAAATCATCATAATCTGTTCTGATACCGAATCATCAAAGTCACTCTATCTGTATGAAAAAGGTCAACTTAAAAAAATTAAAGCGATTGATAACTCGTTTGCTGCAACCAAAGTACGATTTGTTGATGAAAACCATGTGATGTTAGGACTGCTTAGTAATGAAATTGTTCTCTATGATTTGGCTAAAGATGAAATTGTTTATCGCACCAATCTAAGTGAATCTTACTTTTCAGATATGGCTCTTAGTGCTGATAAGAAAAAAGTGGTTATTGGGTGTGAATCGGGTATTGTCTATATGGTTGATGTCCAAACAGGTCTGCTTAAAAGTGTTATACAAGGTGGAAACAAAGATAAAAGCTTCAAGGTTGATATTAGCCATGACTTGGTACTCTCTGCAGGGCAAGACAGTTTAGGAATCATCTATAACTTAGCCACAGATTCATATAAGAGTACCAAAACCAACTTTTTAATCTATGCAGGAGCCTTAAGCCCTGATGGAAGCAAAGCTGCATTCTCTTTTAATGAAGAGAATGCACTGCTAATTATTGATACCAAATCTAACAGTAGAAAAAGTTATCTTTTAAGTGGTCAGAAATCTACCCTTAATGCGATTATCTTTAGAGACAATAAGCACTTAGTTAGTGCCAGTGATGATGAGTATATTATGTTATGGGAATTACCATAACAACAAATTATTTAATAAAAAATTTAAAGGAGTAAAAATGAATGTTTCAAGTATTGTGGTACAAGTATTACAAGAGTATGTAGAAGAGGTGGTTGAAGTGCTTAAATCGGCTGATTTTTGTGATTACTATCTTCATGATGTAGAAAAAGGTAAAATTATTGTTACTGTAGAGGGTGAAGGTGTTGAAGAAGAGATAGAAAAACTTATTAAAATTCAGCAACTTCCACACGTAATAGCTGCAGACATGATGATGACCTATCAAGAAGAGCTAGACAAAGAGCGAGCAAAGTTAGAATTTGCAGATCCTGTACCTGCCATGCTTAATGATGGGAATATGGATCCAAGTAAAATCGTCTATAACGGCGACTTAAAAAAACGCTTTTAAACCAAAACCAACTATAAATATAAACAATAAGTTAACCAAACTGGACAAATAGTTATTTTTTCTTAAAAAAAGATACTATTATGAACAGTTACAAGGTAAAAATTACTATTATTAAATTATAAAATAATTTTAAAGGATAAATCAATGATTAAAAAAGAGTTTTTAATTGTAGCGTCACTATCAGCACTTCTTCTTGGAGGATGTTTTAATTCAGAAACGGGTGCATCACAAAGAGCAGCCGACGGAGCAACAGAAACACACGCTCCTGCAAAAACTGAAGCCAAAGTAGAAGAGAAAAAAGCTGAAGCTCCTGTAGCAGAAAAAGCAGAAGCACCAGCACCTGTTGCCGAAGCTCCAAAAGCTGAAGAGAAAGCTGAAGCTCCTATAGCAGAAAAAGCAGAAGCACCAGCACCTGTTGCCGAAGCTCCAAAAGCTGAAGAGAAAGTAGAAACAGCTCCTGTAACAGAAGAGGCTCCAAAAGCAGAAGAGACAGCTGAAGCAACACCTGCTACAGAAGAAGCACCTGCCGTAGCCGTTAACTTGGGTATATGTAAAGGGTGTCATGGAGCAAACTTCGAGAAGAAAGCCATGGGTAAATCTAAAGTAGTAAGCGAACTGACCAAAGAGGAAATTATCGTTGCGATAAAGGGTTATAAAGATGGTTCTTATGGTGGAGCAATGAAGGGTATTATGAAAGGTCAAGTGGCCTCTTTCGATGACGCTACCATTGAAGCAATAGCTGTTGCTATTTTAAAATAGGTAATTACTTTAACCTATTATTTAAGAGGGTCTCTATTGGAGAGTCCCTTACTTCTCTTTTTCTAACTTCACTTAAGAAGTAAACTACTCATCCCTTCAAGCTCTTTAAACGGTATGAATATGATAGAGAAGAGCCAAAAAATGCCCCTATTCTTTTTCAGGTTAAAGATAAGATTATGAAGTGTTTTAAAAAGATATAATCTATTTTTTTGCAAAAAACACAATTAGTACACAAAAAGTTTTTATACTACGCATGTAAAGTAAAAAAACACATTAAAGGATGAAATCTATGAAAACAATCGTTAAAATCGTAGCAGTAACAGCACTAATGACACCAGCAGTATTCGCAGCAGGAACAACAGTTTGTAAAGGGTGCCATGGAGCAAACTTCGAGAAAAAAGCTATGAATGTATCTAAAATTGTAAATGAAATGAGTAAAGAAGATATTGTTACAGCAATAAAGGGTTACAAAGATGGTTCTTATGGTGGAGCAATGAAGGGTATTATGAAAGGTCAAGTGGCTTCTCTTGATGATGCTGCAATCACTGCAATAGCTGATGAGATTCTTAAAAAATAATTGTTAATATTATTATGGTAAAACTTTTCTAAAGGTTTTACCCACTAAATCAAAAGTTTTGGAGCTGAATTCAAAAGCTTTTTAGTATACTCCTCTTGGGGATTATCCATCACCTCTACCACACTCCCCTGCTCTACAATTTTTCCCTCTTTCATTACAGCTACCTCATGAGCAATGGTTGAAATAATTGATAAATCATGGGTAATAAACAGATACGATACCCCTGACTCTTCTTGCAATTTTTTAAGCAGTTTAAGTACCTGAGAACGCACCGAAACATCCAATGCCGAGGTAGGTTCATCACAAATAATAAGCTCTGGTTCTACGGCTAACGCTCTAGCAATTCCTATTCGTTGACGTTGCCCCCCTGAGAACTCATGAGGGTAACGCAGGGCATGTTCTGCCTCTAGTTCAACTTTAAGAAGAAGCTCTTCAATACGTTTATCTTGCAATGCTCTATCTTGCGAACCTACCTTCAAACTCACCATCCCCTCACGGATAATCTCCCCCACTGTCATACGTGGGTTCAATGCTGAAAAAGGGTCTTGAAAGACTATCTGAATCTTACGACGATAGGGCTTTAACTCTCTATCACTCAATACAAGTAGATTTTGATGTTCAAATTGAATGCTCCCTTCTGTGGTTTGAACCAACGAAAGTATCGCTTGACCAATGGTACTTTTCCCACTTCCTGATTCACCCACCAACGCCAAAGTTTTTCCCCTAGGAATCGAAAAAGAGACCCCATCAACAGCTTTAACAAAACCAATGGTTCGTTGAAAGAAACCTTTTTTAATAGGAAAATAGACTTTTAGATTTTCTACTTTAAGCAGATTTATCTGTTCACCCTCTTCTTTTTTTTCTCTTCCTTTAGACATCGCATCTCTTAAAAGACGTTGGGTGTAAGGGTGCTGTGGATTAGAAAAAAACTCTTTGCACTCTGCCTCTTCTAAAATTTCACCATGATGCATTACGGCTACTCGGTCTGCCATCTGAGCCACCACACCCATATCGTGGGTAATAAAAAGTATAGATAAGTTTCGTTCATCTCTAATTTTTTTAAGCAATTTTAACACCTGTGCTTGAATCGTCACATCCAAAGCCGTTGTCGGCTCATCAGCAATCAATAAATCAGGTTCACAAGCCAATGCCATCGAAATCATAACACGCTGTTTCTGCCCACCTGAAAGCTGATGAGGATACCAATCATATCGCTCCAAAGGATCTTTAAGGGCAACCTCTTTAAAAAGCTCTATTACTTTTTGTTTCACCGCCTCTTTTTTTAACCCCAAATGAATTTTTATAACCTCTGCCACCTGCTCACCAATCGTCATAACAGGGTTCAAAGCACTCATTGGCTCTTGAAAAATCATTGCAATTGACTTCCCTCGAATCTTCTGCATCTTAGATTCAGGTAGAGCAAACAGAGACTCCCCTTTAAGTTCAATATCCCCAGAACTCACCGATATAGCATCGGGAAGCAGTCGCATAATGGCTAACGAAGTGAGTGACTTACCACTTCCTGATTCACCAACTAAGGCAAATATTTCACCTACTTCTATTTGAAAACTTATGGACTTTAGGAGTTCTTCTCTATCAACTCTTAAAGTTAAATTGTTTATGTTTAATATACTCATAAAACAACCCCCTCACCCAAAGCCTCATAATACAACTCATAAAGTATCTTAGACTGCTTGGCAGAAGGTGTCTTAAAATACCCCAATATATACTTATCCAAAATATCCAACTGCATTGGTGAGATAGTAGAGTCAAGTTCATCTTTTTGGTGATAATCCAACAGTCTTTTCCATATACTCATATCTTGTCGCATAACAAATGTCTGCATCTCCAAATCTTTGACCAGCTTTTTCTCCTCTTTTTCTTCTTTTTTATTATACTTCTCTGCCTCTTTATCAATTAAAAGAGTCTCATCATCTTGCCAAAGAACCAGTGTACCATGAGTGAGACGACTAAACTCTGCAAGTAGTGGAACACCTATAAACTCAGAGATATTGGGTGTTATCAATAACCAACTGTTACTGCTAGATATATAATCCAAATCCCACTGCTTTATAGAGATTCGCCCATCTTTTTTTGAAAATACCGTCAATTTTCTACATTGAGAAAAGGAAGCTGTCTTCAACCCAAGCCCAAAACGACCCAAATCTTTTTTGTCTCTTGGCTCTTCAGGATTTTTAGTTGCCAACCTCATCGCTTCGGTTAGCTCATCTTTACTCATCCCATCACCATTATCCAACAGTGCAAAGATAATTTCAGGTTTTGGAACGGTGTGAATTTTAACCTCTGTAGCATTGGCAGAGATACTATTGTCCAAAATATCAGCAACGGCTATCTCAAAGGTATAGCCGACATCTCTTAAAGATTTGACAAAATTGGCTATATTGGGGTTAACCAGTTGGGTTCTCATAATTTATTCCTAGGGTCAAGCACTCTCTGAATCCTATCTGAAAAGAGATTCGCAGCCAATACCAATACAAACATAAAGATAAAAGCAGAGAAGAGTGACCACCAGACCATTGGCTCTCGTGCCATCTCTAGTCGTGCTTGATTAATCATATTTCCCCAACTGTGCATGGTGGGGTCAACCCCTACACCTACATAAGAAAGCACGGCTTCGGCTAGTACCAATCCACTAAAATCCAGTACCACCGAGATAAGAATAATGTGCATAAGATTGGGGATAATATGACGGCGAATAATGGTTAGTTTACTCACACCAAAAGCTTTGGCCGCTGTCACAAACTCTATTTGGGATATTTTGAGTGTCTCAGCACGAAGTAATCTACAGAGTCCTGTCCAAGAGGTAATCCCCAGTATCATAATTAGAAAAAGCAGACGCAGGTCTGAACGTTCTAGTGTGGTCTCGAACCATTGGGGGTTGTTGTCCATCATTACTTGCATCACCAACACTCCAGCCGCGATTAGCAATACCCCCGGAATAGAGTTTAATGTGGTATAAAGATATTGAATAACATCATCTACCCAACCACCAAAAAGACCTGCACTTACCCCCAACATAATAGCCACAGGCAACATGACAAGTGTGGTCAATATACCAATTAGCACACCCGTTCTAATACTTTTTAAACTCTGATAAAGAACATCTCCCCCCACTTTATCAGTTCCTAAAACATGATAATCGAAACTTAGCATATAGAACCATGTAAATGCTACCACCAAAAAGAGCAGGGTAAAATAGGCGATATTCCAAGGTAACTCACGGCTAAAACCCTTTCTCTTTCGCCAATAAATATGTACAGAAATAAGCAATCCACCTATCATAAGCCCCACAGCAATAGCCACCATAGATTTAGCCAAAATATCCTTACCATCACTTGTATATTTTAGAGGTAAATAGGCTTGTGTGGTGACACCACCATTATCAACCACAATAGACTTGGCATACTCATGGGTGGCAAAGGGGGCTGAGTAGGTGCGTTCGGTATTTTCGATGCTGTGACTAAAAAGTAAATCAAGCAGACTTACCATATCAGCTTGATACTGTACCTGCTCACTTTTTTGTGTTTGAGTGGGTTCCAAAGCAAAACGAAGATGTACCGAATCTAAAAGTGTAAAAAAGAGATAAAAGAGCAAAACAATGGCAGAACTCATGGCAATACCCGATTTAAAAATGGTATGCCACTGCTTTTTAACTTGAGGGGAACGAGCAACCACCCACCCCCATGCGACCAAAGAGAGTATCAAAATCCAGACCATAATATCTGTCCATAGTAGTGTTAGTTTCATTGTGATGTATCTTTGCCTTTCTGAATATTATATGTGTTAAATAGATTAACTTAATAAATATTTTTTATCTTTAATAAACTCTTTTATATGAGTCAAAATAAACCTCATATACTCTACTGATTCATCTTTTATCTCTTCTAGATTTTCAAGTGTATAGTCTCGTCCACATTCACTAAATGATTCATTACCATGAGCTAAATTATTTCTTTTATTTTTTATAATAACCTGTGCTATATTATTTATCTTATTCATAAGAAATTCAGATTTTTGCATCTCTCGTGGAATTACACAT
>DCAF01000039.1:22137-34192 GCA_002311915.1 Sulfurovum sp. UBA1140
TGTTGTTCTTTGTACAAAAGAAAAATATTCATCTATCTCATTAGCCTTTTCTTCAAATTCTGAGATAACTATATCCATTTTTAATTTTCCAAAATTTTATTTTTTACATAATCAATTCGACCATTTAATTTATTTGTATTATTGGCTGAATCAGAAGTAGTATGTTTTTTAAATTCATCAGAATAAAGCCAATTAATTTGAGAGGTTTCTCCTGAGTCTATTTTTTCTAAATGACCAATAGCATCTTTAACCGTAAGATACTCTTCTATACTATGGGTTGGTTCTATAAGTTTTATTTCTCCTTTTTTTGAAGCCAATAAAACCAATCTTTTTCTTTTTTGAGGAATACCATAATCAGGAGAATAGACTATCTTATGCCATACAAAATAACCATTTTTTTCTAATTCTTTAACAAAATTTTCAAATACATGTTCTTTTTTAAAATTTAAAAGATTGGGAACATTTTCCATTGAAACTATTTCAGGTTGAGTCTCTTTTATCAATCTAGCAAATTCATAGAGTAATTGCCATCGTTGGTCTTTTTGTTTGTCCCCTTTAAGTGTATATGTTGAAAATGGTTGACAAGGAGCACAGCCAACTAAAACTTTTATATCATCTTTATCATAAAATTTTTTTATATCTTCTGCTTCTACCTTACTAATATCTTGATGTATAAATGTAGCATTACAATTAGCTTCAAAAGCATATTTACAACTATCATCAAAATCAATTCCTGCTTTTACTTTGATACCTGCTTTTTTAAAACCATAAGAAAGTCCACCAATACCACAGAATAAATCAACTGCTGAAATATTTTTATTTATCATTAAATTTTCCTAATATTTTATTTTGTTATACTCTCTTAATTATAACAAATAATCGGTATTGAACTGATTGAACTTAACTCTTTCTCTTACCTAGCTTTCTGTGCCATCTTTATATAAATATGTAAAATCTCTAATGAAGCAGGAGTTACCCCTGAAATTTCAGAGGCATTAAATAGCGTTGGAGGGTTAATTTTGGTCAATTTTTCGACAATTTCGTTACTTAAACCTGATACTTTTTTAAAATCAAATGCTTGTGGAATTTTTACTTGAAGCATATCTTTCATCTTATGTACTTGTGCTTGTTGCTTCTCGATATAGCGACTATATTTTGCCTCTATCAGTATCTGCTCTAACACAACTTCATCATATTTTTCAAAATCAGGAAGCAACATTTTTAACTTCTGTTGCGTCATGGTTGAACGTGCCAACAAATCGAGCAGATAGACTTTATCATTGATTTTATCTTCACCGACAGTTAATAAAAATTCTATAAAATCTTTATTAGGTGTTACAAAATTCTTTTTTAGATGGCTCAATGCCTCTTTTATATCAGCCTCTTTTTTCTTTACTTGTTTCAAATATACATCGTCTAAAAGTCCAAACTGCTCTCCATATTTATACAAACGAACATCAGCATTATCTTCACGAAGTAGAAGCCGATACTCACTCCGACTGGTAAACATTCGATAAGGTTCTTTGGTTCCTTTTGTGACCAAATCATCAATAAGAACCCCAATATATGCCTCTTCACGCCCCAAAATAAATGGCTCTTTACCTTGAATACTAAGTCCTGCATTTATCCCTGCCATCATCCCTTGGGCTGCAGCCTCTTCGTAACCTGTGGTTCCATTAATCTGACCTGCACAATAAAGCCCTTCTACCTTTTTGGTCTCTAGGGTGTGCTTGAGTTCAGTGGGTTGTACAAAATCATACTCTATCGCATATCCATAACGTACAATTTTAGCATTTTCCATCCCTTTAACCGATTGAATCATCTCTAACTGCACATCCGTTGACAACGAGGTACTCATACCATTAATATAAAACTCATTGGCTTCAATCGTCTGTGGTTCTACAAAAATTTGGTGCCTTGGTCTATCTCGAAAACGGTTTATCTTATCTTCGATACTTGGGCAGTATCGTGGTCCCATCCCCTCAATTTGACCCGAGAACATGGGTGCTCTATAAAAATTACTCTCGATAATATTATGTGTTGTCTCATTGGTATAGGTGACATGACACGGAAGCTGGGTAGGATTAAAAGTAGCTCTATTGGTTCTAAATGAAAAAGGAGTCGCTTTCTCATTGCCCCCTTGTGGCTCCATCACCGACAAATCAATACTGCTCCCGTCTATTCTTGCACATGTTCCTGTTTTAAGTCGTCCTATCTCTAATCCTAGATCACAAAGGTACTTTGCTAACTCAATAGAAGCAAACTCACCCTGTCGCCCTGCTTGTTGTTTTTTATCACCAATATGAATCAGACCATTTAAAAATGTTCCTGCCGTAATAATCACTTTAGGAGCCATATATCGGCTACCAAGTTGGGTCTCGACCCCCATAACTCTGCCCTCTTCAATAATAAGTGCATTGACCATCTCTTGCTTGACATCCAAATTTTTCGTACTCAAAACCACATCACGCATATAGATACGATACCTGTCCATATCTATCTGAGCCCTGCTACCTCGAACGGCTGGTCCTTTAGATTGATTCAATATACGAAACTGAATACCTGTAGCATCGGTTGCTAAACCCATCTCTCCACCCATGGCATCTAACTCTTTAACCAAGTGTCCTTTTGCCAAACCACCAATGGCAGGGTTACAACTAGAAGCCCCTATCTGCTCTGCCAACATCGTTACCAAAAGGGTCTTAACACCCATTCTTGCAGGGGCTAAACTCGCCTCTATTCCTGCATGACCACCACCGATTACTATTACATCGTAATTCATTTAAAAACTCTCTTTACTATTTGTGCTATAATGATTGCAATTATATCAAAGTAAATTGAGGTATCATGTTCACAGGACTTATACGAGAAATTGCCACGGTTAAAAGCTATCAAAACAACATATTAACCATTCAGTCAAAACACCAAGCCAAACTGGGTGACTCTATTGCCATTAATGGTGTTTGCCTTACCGTTATTGAAGTTAACAGCGATGGATTTAACCTTGAACTTGCCGATGAGACACGCTCTATTATTGATGAGTCTAAAATATCAGGTAGGGTACATATTGAACCTGCCATGCAGATGAGCGACCGATTTGAAGGGCATGTTGTCCAAGGGCATGTTGATTGTGTGGGAGAAATAGTTAATATTACTCCTAGAGAGAATGCCACCGATTTTATTATTAAAGTAGAGCCAAAATATATTGCCCATATTATTCCCAAAGGCTCTATTACTATTGATGGGGTTTCGTTAACCATTAATGATGTTTATCATGATTCCTTTAGACTCACCATTATCCCCCACACCCTAAGAGAGACGCTTATGGGGGAGTATCAATTAGGTTCTAAAATCAATATAGAGACCGACCTATTTGCACGATACATTGACCATATTTTAACCAATAGAGAGCAGAAAAAGAGCATGAACTGGAGTGATGTGGACAATTTACAGATGAGTTATTGATGAACTTTTTTGACTACACCACTCCAAAAAAAGGCGAAATCTTTGATACCCTATTTAAAGATAAGAATATTGAGATTAAACGCATTGTTAGCTCTGAATATTTTGAACCTATGGAGTATTGCCAAGCAGAAGATGAGTGGGTAGTTTTAATTGAAGGGGGAACTCTTTTGCTCAACTGGTCGAAGATATTTATACAAAACATGACGATGAGTTAACATTGGCAATAAAAGAAGAGGTTGCCGACGCTCTAAAAAATAGAAGAGTATAATAGACTCTTTGGAATCGGCGTGTTTACACCCGAACTTAACGAGACTAAAGTCATCGTTTCCTAATTTTGCAAAATATATAACTACAAATAGTCACCATCACAGAGGCTTTTTGCCTCGCTATTTCGAGACTTTTTTAACTCCATATCAATATACTTAATATGGGGTAACATTAAAGAGGAAGCTACAGTAGAGTACCGTACCCCCTCTCCATAAACTACAAAAATTTTAAATCCATTCTCATAAAGCCCCATACGAACAGCAATGGCTGTTGAGTAAGTCGTCAAAATGGTATCCTCTTTACTAACAGCTCGAATATCTTTAAAATACTCGGTTGTCCAGAGCAGAGGATTTTTATGGGGGCTAAAAGCATCTTGATAGATAATATCAAATTTCTCTTCTATCTTAGGGAGACTCTCTCGGGCATCGCCTAGTAAAATTTCAATTTTAAACTGCTCATCTTCATAAAAGTGATTATGACTTAACTCTACAATAATGTCTCGAAAGGGTTCAAACTCTTTTGGGTATTCAAATGTAGCTAACGAAGTAATCAAAGAGGCATCAAACTCGGGGGAAATAATATGTATTTTGCTAGAGAGTTTTTGTTCTCGAACATAGTAAAGTGTCGCCAAGGTGTTGTAGCCCAAACCAAAACAGATGTCTAAAATGGTTATCTTTTTTTTACCTGCTTGAAATAGAAATGCTGGTTTTACATGCTTCTCTAATGTTTCATGTAAAGCACCATCATAGGTTGAGTGATAAGATTCGCCAAACTCTTCTGAAAAAAGTGTACTGGTTCCATCTTCTGTAGCTATAACTATTTTTTGTTCTCGTAAAGTTCTATTATACATGATTTTAAATTTAAAGGTAAGATTAGAATAGTAAAATTAAAAAGAGATTCCTCAAGCCGAAGCTTGAGAAAAAAGAGTAAACTTTTATAGATTAAAAGTTATATCTTGTCCAGAAACGGATAATATTTGTAGGATCAGATGCTAACTCATCTTCAGCCAATACATAAGCGGCCAACATAGTTGTACCAAGTGCTTTAAACTTGTAGATAACATCTAGCTCTGTATAGTCAGAACCATCTGTTGCATTATCAGTTGTCATATCATACTGAGCAATCAAAGTACCTAGACCAACTGGCATTTTAGCTTGAAGTACGATAGTATCAGCATCTCTACTAATATGATTTTGGTTAAATACCATCTGTGTATAGAGTGGAGTTTTTACGCCTGTACCTGTATTTTGAACAGATAGTGTTCCATCATCAACAGTTGAATATGCCAATTTAAGTGCTACAGGACCTGCTTTACCAGTAACTTTAACACCCATTGCTGTGGTGTCTTTTAGGTTATTCTCTGGCATAACAGAACCACCTTGCAATCCAAATTTAACAGGAAGACCTGCATCTACTTGAACATCACCCCAAACTGCTGAACCAGCTTCCCCACCTAAAATATCTTCTAATTTATAGTAACTTAAAGTAATAGGAACTTGTTTAAGTGACTTGTTTGCCACAGTTAACATATAAGCACCTTTATTAATAGCACCTTTTCCTAAATCACCAAAAGCACCTAAATCAACAAGTCCTACAGGCTGAGTTCCAATTCTACCATTCGATCTTGATACATAAGCAGCAACCAATGTAGTATCAGGAATATCACTATTGATTGCTACAGCAGCATCAAATGTATTTTTGAATACATTCCAACCCTCTGAGAATGCTAATGGAGAAAGAGACTTTGGAAGCTCTTGTCTACCCAATTTAAATGTTGTGTTAGCAATTTTCTTAGTAACATATAATTTTGTCATTGAGTGAGAGTTTAACTCATTTGCCTGAGCTGTTTGCATTGTGTTAGAAACAAGATTATTTTCAAGCCCTAAAGAACCTAAAAATGTCTCTTGATAACCAAGACCAAATCCATTACCAAGATCAGCATTTAAGTTAAGTTGTAGACCAGCGTTGGCTCTTGAGTTGTCTTTTCTGAAAAAATCACTATCTCCACCGTTCTCAACAGTTTGATAGTAAACAACAGCTTGACCACCAACTTTTACATCAACATCTGCATTCGCAACACTCATCATACCTACAGCAGCAATTGCCGCAAGACTTAAATTTGTAATTTTCACATTTTCTCCTTTATGTTTAGTACATTGAATAGATAAGATCTTGATAGAAGGTACTCATCAATTGAACAAATCTACATCATTATGATAACAGTAGAAACCTTATTTTTTCTTGATATTCATCACTTTTAATAAATTTTTACCATTTTTTAACTATTTGAAGATAAGAAATCTATAAAACAAGTACATTAAGTAGATAGATAGGTACAGAAGATGTGATATGTCGTGATTTTATAAGAAGAAAAGAAAAAAATAGATTGAATTAAAAAATATGGCCGGGAGAGGGAGATTCGAACTCCCGGAGGTATAACCCTCACCGGTTTTCAAGACCGGCACATTCGACCACTCTGACATCTCCCGACATTGTTAAAAGAAGTGCAATTTTATCTAAAAAAGATAAAAACTACTTTAAATATAAAAATTTTTGGAGGCGACACCCAGATTCGAACTGGGGATAGCAGCTTTGCAGGCTGCGGCCTTACCACTTGGCGATGTCGCCATTTATACGCCTATCTTTAGTTTAGATGATAAAAATACAAAAATTATTTGCATCTCATCAAATGGTACCCGGAGCCGGACTTGAACCGGCACGGTCGCAATGACCGGGGGATTTTAAGTCCCCTGTGTCTACCATTCCACCACCCGGGCTTATTTGGTACCAAAAGTAAAATATTTAAATTATATATCACAATTTCACTTGATGGAGCGGGAAACGAGGTTCGAACTCGCGACCCCGACCTTGGCAAGGTCGTGCTCTACCGCTGAGCTATTCCCGCACATCTGAAATTGGAATGCGATTATAGCTAACTTTTTTTTAAATGTAAAGGTTTTTCGATATAATCTGAAAAAATCATAAGAATATAATCACAAAGGAATAAAATGCGAAGCGATATAGTCAAAAAAGGTCACAATAGAGCCCCACACCGTTCACTATTTAGAGCCACAGGTCTAAAAGATGAGGATTTTGACAAACCATTTATAGGGGTAGCCAACTCTTATATAGAGATAATTCCTGGTCACTTCTTTTTAGATAAAGTCTCTGCAATTATTAAAGATGAAATCAAAAAAGCAGGATGTGTACCATTTGAGTTTAATACCATTGGTGTAGATGATGGTATTGCCATGGGTCATGATGGAATGCTATTTTCATTGCCAAGTCGTGAGATTATTGCCAACTCTATCGAGACGGTAATGAACGCCCATAAACTAGATGCCATGATAGCCATCCCAAACTGTGACAAAATTGTTCCAGGTATGATTATGGGTGCGTTGCGGGTGAATGTTCCTACCGTATTTGTCTCGGGTGGTCCAATGGCAAAAGGGTACAAACAAGATGGAACACCCATTGACTTAGCGACTGCTTTTGAGGCTGTAGGTCAATTTGAAGCAGGAGAGATTACCGAAGAGGAACTTACCGACATCGAGTGTAATGCTTGTCCTAGTGGGGGGAGTTGTTCGGGTATGTTTACGGCAAACTCTATGAATACCCTTATGGAAGCGATGGGAATTGCACTTCCAGGGAACGGTACCATTTTGGCACTAACAAAAGAGAGAGAGGAACTTTACCGAAAAGCAGCAAGAAGAATCTGTGAAATTGCATTGATGAGTCAAGAAGAAGCATCGCTATATAATGTAAGGAATATTCTAAATGAGAATGCTGTAAGAAATGCCTTTGCTGTTGATATGGCAATGGGAGGAAGTTCCAACACGGTTCTGCACATGTTAGCCATTGCAATAGAGGCTGAAGTTGACTTCAACCTTGAAGATATTAATAGCATCTCTAAAAGAGTTTCACATATTGCTAAAATCTCACCAAGCCTTACCACCGTCCATATGCAAGACATTGATAAAGCAGGTGGAGTATCGGCTGTAATGCACGAAATGAGTAAACGAGGCGATGATATTCTACTTGATAACCTAACCGTTACAGGAGAGAGCATCAAAGAGCGAATTGCCCATGCTGAAATTAAAGATACCAATATCATCCATACCATTGATAACTCTTATAGTGAAGTGGGTGGATTGGCTATTCTTTATGGAAATCTTGCAGAACAAGGTGCTGTTATCAAAACGGCAGGAATTACAGGTGAGCGAGTCTTTACAGGAACTGCTGTCTGTTTTAATTCGCAAGATGAGTCAATTAAAGGGATTATCAACGGTAAAGTAAAAGCAGGTGACGTTGTGGTTATTAGATACGAAGGACCTAAAGGTGGGCCTGGAATGCAAGAGATGCTGAGTCCAACAAGCCTTATTATGGGAATGGGTCTTGGTAATTCTGTAGCACTTATTACTGATGGACGATTTTCTGGAGCAACACGAGGTGCGAGTATCGGTCATGTCTCACCAGAAGCGGCTGAAGGTGGTATGATAGGACTACTTAAAGATGGAGATGAGATTCATATTGATGTGGATAAATATATCTTGCAAGTAAATATCAGTGAAGATGAAATTGCAAAAAGAAGAGCCAACTTCAAGCCAATTATTAAACCACTGACAAGCAGATGGCTAAAACAATACAGAGCCTTGGTTACCAATGCCAGTAATGGAGCTATGTTAGAAGCAGATTAATCTGCTTTCTCTATAAGCTTTTGAATATCTGAAGCGAGTATAACCCCTGCTCCATGATAGAGAGTTCGCTCTCTCTCTTTATAAATAAGCATGGTTGGCAGTTGATAGACATCAAACTGTTCGGTAAGAGCAGGAGCTTCATTGGTATCTACCATCAGAATGGTTAAATTTTTCAACATCTCATCAAGCTCTTCAAGCTCACACTCCAACGCGTGACAAGGGTCACAATACTCTGAACCAAACTTAATAATTACCGTATGCTTCTGCTCAAATGCTTTACCTAACTCTCTCTCAAAATTATCTTCGTCTACTTCTATAAATGCCACTATTTAATCCTTCCATTTAAAACAGGAACAAAGAGACAAGGCTCTATGCTCTCTGATTTTATTTTTCCATTTTTCTTGGTATACCGTGTAATTATCTGTAATCCATCTTTTTGAATGGGTGCTAACAAAATTCCACTCTCTGCTAACTGCTCAAAAAGAACAGGTGGAATCTTTTTTGCTGTTGCAGAAAAAAGAATTCGCTCATAGGGTGCATACTCTTTCCAACCCCGTTGACCATCATCAAAACGGGTAAATACATTGTTTAATCCTGCATCTCGAAAACGCTCTTTTGCCTCTTTAAGCAGAGGGTCTATTCTCTCAATGGTAAAAACACGCCGACAAAGTTTAGATAAAATCGCTGCTTGATACCCACTGCCACACCCTATCTCTAATACCGAATCAACCCCTTGAACGTTAAGATATTGTGTCATTTTAGCCACCGTAAGGGGTGAAGATATCCACTGATTCTGTTGCATGGGAAGGGCATCAAGTTGATAAGCAATATGCCCAAAGCCTTTAGGAACAAACTGTTGTCGATTCACCTCTAAAAATGCTTTTTTGACATGAGGATAAAGTTTGAATTTTTCTCCAACTGCCTCTACCATCTGTTTCTGTTTTAATTGCAATGTCATTCTCTTCCTACTCTTAATTAATCCTATAAATTATAGAAGATTTTATCTAAAATGTGATTAAAAAATATAAAAAAGTCCAAACTAAGTATTCTACATCTTATCTTTAATTTTAAAGGAAAGAAAGATAAGAAATTTACAGTACAAGAGGTTGAGCTTAAGCTCTAAATCTTTCAAAAATAGCAGAAAAATCAAAAGAGAATTCGCATTTTATATCATCAAACTCTATAGTTTCAGAGTCAAACTCACCTACCTTTTTAAAGTTGAAGTCATGGTTTTTATAGACTTTAGCCACAAGGTCATTTGGATAAACCAAGATATAGTATTTGACACCTTCATTAGCATAATAAGAACCAAGGAGACACCCTCTAAACTTTTTGAAAAATATGCTTATGACGAGAGCAAATTTACTACACCCCTACCTATAGCCGTTAAAGTATTGAATAAGATTAAAAAACTTACAAACTGTCTAAGTCAATAATTCTATCTGCCTTCTCAATACTGTTCTTTCGGTGTGCAATGGTAATAATGGTTTTATCTTGCGTATAGAGGCTTAACGCTTCAAGCAGTCTATTTTCGGTTTGGTTGTCCAGTGAAGAGGTCGATTCATCAAAGATAATGACCTTTGGATTGTCTAATAAAACCCGTGCTATAGAGAGCCGTTGCTTCTGTCCTCCCGAGAGCTTCGTACCATTTTTACCCACAATGGTATCCAATCCATTGGATAATTTCGAGACAAAATCGTGTAGTTGTACAATTTTTAAAATATCATAAATAACCGTATCCTCATGTTCTTTTCCCAATAAGAGGTTAAACCGTAGCGTATTGTTAAACATCATAGGAGACTGTATGACAAAGCCAACATTGGATCGTACACACTCATACCCCATCTCTTTTATCTCTACATCGTTATAGTATATATTTCCCGAATTAACAGGGTATAGACCAATTAAAATTTGAGCCAGTGTACTTTTTCCACTGCCTGTCTCACCGATAATGGCAACTTTTTCGCCCTGTTTTATCTCTAAATTGATATTTTTTAAAACTTCACTGTTCTGGTCATAAGAGAAAGAGACATTCTCTAAACGTATCGAAGCTGTCTTTTCACTTGTAAAGGGGTTTACCTTCTCTTCATACTTGGTCTCTACACCTAAGTTAAGTATCTCGTTGAGCCGTTCAATCGAAGTTTTTGCATTAAAATAGAGATGGGTAAAGTTAATCAGTTTATCCATTGGTCGCATAATTACCCATGCGTAAGCAAAAATTGCCAACATTTTACCAATGGTTAAGAGTCCCAACAACACCATCAAGATACCCACCGACCTAAAAATATCATGCGAATACATAATCAGCATCTGAGAAAACTTTAAAGAGATTTCACTTCTTAACCCAAACATATAGGCTCTGTCTCGTATATGTTTGGCTTTTTTATCAATATCTTCTAAAAAATAACCCTCCCGATTTTGTACACGAATCTGATTGTACAGCTCCAGACTCTCGGTTAACGAGTTTTGAAACACCTCAATCGCTCGGTTCTCTTTTTTCTTTATCTTGGCAATGCTACGAAAAACCCGTACAAAAAAGAGCAGTGCTATAGGATTTAGTATTAAAATAACCAGTGCCAACTGCCAATTCAGATAAAGAATAATCATCGAAACCCCAAAGAGTGTCAGTACCTCGACAATAATCTCCCCCACAGAGCTAGAGATAAACTTATCAATCGTATCGACATCGGTAATTACTTTTGCTGAGACAGCTCCTGAACCCAACATATCATACTCACTCATCGAGACAATTTGTAAACGGTTGAGTAGCTGTTTACGAATAGAATAGGTAACCTCTTTGGCAATTTTAGTAAAGAGTCGAATATGCAGAATATTCAGCAGTAGGCTCATGGCTCGAAACAGTATCGTAATAATAAGTACCGTTAAGATGTAGTATTCAGGAGAGTTAATGGTAATATATTGATCAATATTTTGGGTTATCCAGCCCCCTTTACCCAATATAATCTCATCAATAAGTAGGGGAATTAACAGAGGAACAGGAAGACTTAAAAGAGTTGAGATAATCGCAACAATATTGGCGATAATCAGCACTTTTTTATACTGTTGAATCTTTTTTAAGACAGATTTTATAGTTATCATGAAAACCTTTTCTTCGCATCATACCCACACTCTACTTTATAAACAGCACGTATTATTCTAGCACATGCCCCAAACGATTAATTTTTTTCCAATCTCCACCGTCTAACATTGGTTCCCCCTCTGTATCAACCTCTTTACATCCCATACATATCTCGGCAACCCCATTATGAAATGAAAAAGCAAAATCATAAATAGGTTCAAGCACCATGTCTAGGCTACGGTTAAAAAAACCTATCTTTCCATTAACTTTGGTTCTTGCCAAGCCCTCTTTAAACTCATCGGCTTTTCCGTTATCGTCCATAATTGCCAACATTGATTTACCATCTTTACGTACATAATACCAATGGTTATCAATAAAAACAGTAATTAACTCAAAGCCATTAAAATTTAATGTTTTCAAATAGACTTCACTTAAGTAATTGGCTTGATAAGATTTCTCTTTAATGCGAGTAGAGGTACATCCTAAAAGGAATAAAAATGGTAAGCTTAAAAGAAAAAATTTCATCAAATTATCTCCAAGGAAACCT
>DCAF01000042.1:0-20958 GCA_002311915.1 Sulfurovum sp. UBA1140
ATACAAATCCCCAATGGGGAGTTTAAACAGCTTGTTGACCCCAAACAGATAAACAATTTTTGGGCATGGTTATTTGAAAATCAACATAGAGTAGGAGAGCTAAAAGATTACTCTGCTGTTCCTGATATATCTTTTCTGCTTCTATTTTTAGGCAAAATCATCATTCATCACAAAGAGAAATTTACCATAGAGTCCATTACTGCCGTTGAAGGGGGTGTTGGTGTAAAACTTAAAGATAAAAATGGAGCTGTGGTAGAGGTTATGAATAAAAAAAGAAGTAAAATATTGGATGTAGAGGATTGTGAACAGTGGTTTGGAAACGGAGCGTTTACGCCCGAATAACGGGGGCAAAGCCCTTTGACTCCTAAAGGGAATTTTATTGTCCGTATCTATATTCGGAGTTATTCTCTTCATCGGTATGTGCATTTAGGAGTAGACCACAGTTTTTAAATTGATGTTGATTCATCAACTCATCCAAACCTGTTAATGACGATTTTTTTGTAAAATTTTCTCGTAAAACAATTAGATTAATATCACTATACTGCATCAAGTATAGGGTATCGGCAACCGACGTAAAGGGGGGAGAATCTATAAAAACATAATCGTACCGTTTTCTTAAAGTGCTAAGTAGACTTTTTAACTTTTCAGAGAGTATTAACTCTGCTGCATTGGGGGCTAAAGGACCTGCTGGAATAATATCCAAATTCTGATACGCCGTCGAAAAGATGATGTTTCCAAGGGTATCTTTTCCATTAAGATAGGTACTCATGCCCACCTTATGCTCTATTCCAAAGTATTTGTGTAGTTTGGGTTGGTAGAGATCTAAATCAATCACAATAGATTTGTACCCTGCCATCTGAAAGATGCTACTTACATTGGCAACAATGGTTGTTCTGCCCTCATTCGAGACGCTAGAGGTGACCAATATGGTACTCCCCTTCGCCCCTTTGCTAACAAATTGCAAACTGGTACGCAAATTACGAAAACTCTTGGTAATGGGTGAATCAGGACTCCTAAAGACCTTGAGTTTTGAGCTTTTTTTTACGAAGAGTGGAATTTTTCCATAGATAGGAAGCGACGAGAGATGTTTAATGTCTCGAATGTTTTGAATTTTATTAATCATTAAAATACGAATATAGGCAAGAATTGTTCCTAAAATAAGACCGATAAATATGGCAATGGTGATAAGCATCATCGGTTTAGGTTTAATGGGTCTGGGGTCGGTATAGGCTCTATCAATAATTTCGTAATCTGATATGGTGGCTACTTTTTTCATCTCATTTTCTGATTTTTTTTCAAGTAGATAGGAGTACATTCTGGAGTTCACTTCATAATCACGCTGAAGATGAATCAGCTTTTTCTCTTTGGTTGGGAGTATTCTTAAGCTTTTCTCATTCTCTTTTTTCAGCTCCATAAGATTGGTGTGTTTATAAGATATATTTGTTTTTAAGTTGTTAATATTAGAGAGTATGGTCTGTTTATTACGCCGTATATCTCTACGTATTGAGACAAGTTCAGGAAATTTTTCGGTATATTCTGTACTAAGTTCACTGGCTCGGCGTTGTAACTCTTGTGTATTTTCAATCAGTCGTATGGTTGGTTCATCTTCTAATTCACGCAGTGTGGGGGTGATACTGTTTAGGTTCCGATTGTGCCTTACAAACTCTATCAGATTTTCAATCAGTTTTTCCTCTATCTTATTTTCAGAGAGTTGTACTTCTATATCACTCAGTCGAGTTAGCAGTGCTTCGGATTGGACAGTGGGTGCAATCAAGTTATTATCAATTCTATAGCTCTCTAACTGCGATTCAGAGTGTTTTAGTTTTTTTCCTGTACTGATGAGTTGCTTCTCTATAAAATCTAAAATCTTGTTGTTTTTTCTACTCTTATCGACAATACTTTGGGCAATATAAATATCAATTAAAGCATTAACATAAATATCAGCCCGTTCAGCAGAGGTATCTTGATAGGCAACCTTAATCAATGAGACTTCGCTATTAAGTTTAGAGACGTTAAGTTGCTTTTTGACAATTTTTTCATAAATATTTCTATTGCTACCATTAAGTATAAAATAGAGTGGAGCAGAGAGATTTGCTCTCTTTTCAACTCTAAATTTAAACTTATTGGTTTTTATCTCTTTGCCATAAGAGAAGATCTCTCTGCTAATGGTATCTTCTATCTGAATTTTAAACCCTTCTGAGGTGGGGTGTAAAAGTATATATTTACCAATAATCTTATTATCATAAATCTCTATATCGTTAATCTCTATGGGAGGGTTGGTAAATATCTCTTTTTTTCTATAATTATCTTTTATAAAATATTGAACTTTTAAATTAATACCATTAATGGCTTTGTTGTTGGTGTAAAATGTCTGTAATATTGCCAACTCTTGTTCTACTTCTCGATGCCCCGAAGTGGCTAACGCACTGCTTAGGGGGTCAACTCTATCTAGGTAACGACTGTTCATACTGTCGGCTTTTATTTTGATAATGGCGTAAGATTCATAGACATAAGGTTTGAAATAGAGGTAGAGAGCCATAATCATTACACTCAATAAAATGGTCAAAAATATTGACCATCGGTAGGGGAGTATCATCTTTATGAACTCTATAAGATAACGCTCCTCTTTCTTCTCTGGAATCGTATAGTGATTTATCATAAGGGTATTCTACTGTGTCAAAATTCTAATGGTCAAAAAGGGTGTTAACGCGTTAGCAATAAGCTGAAAAATAGGATTAACCTCGTTGACTTTATTGTTAAACACAGTAATTCCTTTAGGCATAACATAGACCACATCATTGGGGTGAATCATCTGGTTGGCACTCTTAATAGAGTTAATATCGGTCAGATTAACGACTTTGGTTTCTACCTTGTCTCCTTGATTTTTTAAGATAACAATGGATTGTCTGTTGGCTCCACGGGTTAGGTCTCCTGCAATTGCAATCAGTTGTAGTAGAGGTATTTGCTCGTTAACCAGTGCAATAGGCCCTGGTTGATTGACCTCTCCTAATACATAGGCTCTTTTATTCATCACCTCTAACTGTACACTGGGTTTTTTAAGATAGTCTCTAAATTGATTCTCTATTTTTAGTCGGGCTTGGGTCTGTGTTAACCCCGCAATTTTTACATTTTCAATGAGTGGCAGTCGAATAACACCTGCTGAGTTAACAAGCAGTCCTTGACCCAATCCATCTCTGGCTCCTACACCTTGTTGCATGGTGTTGGTACTAAGTTCAGGGTGTTGATAGGTCATAATAGAGACCCTATCATGAGGGCGAATCTTGTATTCAAACTGTGCTAAATCTAATCGCGTCTCTACTATTTTATTTTGATTTTCGGGTTTGGTCCCTTCTTGAATAGAAGTCGTTTGATTAAAGAGTATAAACTCATCTTTTAAGCTACAACCTGTAAAGAGCATAGAGAGTATTATGTAGAAGAATATTCTTTTCATTTTTTTTAATTTCCTTTAAGTTAGGGTTTTTATTTTCATTATTCTATCATATAAAACCCTCTAATCATAAGAGAACGCTTTTTATTTTGAGCTAATATTAAATTTAAAAATTAATTCCTTTTGTTTCTTTAGACCTCTTTAATATGAAACAGGATATAATTCTTTTTAACTATTTAAAACATATATTTAAAAGGATAGAGAGATGGAAAAATTTAAATTTCTAAAAATTATAACCATGATACTTCTGAGTTATCAGATGGCTCATGGGGATGCAATACTGTTAAACGAATACAATGCTGTAGCACCAAATAATCTGCTTAAAAAAAGTGGTTATGATAGCTATTTCGGACAGATAGCTGGAAATGGAGGCTCATGGATAGAGCTGGTGGTTGTGGAAGATGAATATGATTTAAGAGATAATAGATTGCTTATTACTCAGAGTTCAACACCTGATTTTATTGCTACTTTTCCTAATATTGAGGTGTTGTCTAACCTTAAACAGGGAACGATTATTACCATTTCTGAATTGCCTACAGATATAACCTACAATCCTGAAGAGGGTGTTGATGCCGATTGGAATATTAATCTTAATCATATGGATTTAACGATTGAAGAGGGTATGTTTATTACCAATAATCTTAAAACCAAAGTCTCTATTACCTCTCAAGATGGAAACATTGAAATTATGTCCCCTAGTGGTGAAGGTATCTTTGGTGGGGGTATTGATGACCGAGAGGTATTTAAACTCCGACGAAGACCTTCAAAAACAGTTGATGCTACCGATGAAGATACTTATGGTGATGATGAAGATAGAACAGCCTTGAGTACCTTTGGAATGCCCAACCATTGGAGAAATGCAATTGGAAACCTTGTTGAGCAAAGCTTTGTAGGGTTAAGATACCCTGAAACAGATACCAGTTTAGCAGAGCCGAATTTTTCTCTTCTGCTTAATGAGTACAGTGCTGTAGCATCTAATCAACTGCTTAAAGATGGGGGAACCGATACCCATTTTGGAGCCATAGAGGGAAATGGAGGAGCATGGTTAGAGTTGATTGTGACCAAAGGGGGTCTGAATTTACAAGGGGCATTGATTAAGATACGACAGAACAGTGGTGACTATTTTGAAGCAAGATTTCCTAATTTTCTTCAACTTGCTTATTTAAGAGAAGGAACAATGGTTACCATATCAAGTCTTCCTACCAGTATGGAGTATGCTCCGTTTGCTCCTGATAGTTCAGGATGGAAACTAAATATTAATAGTGAAGAGTTAATTGACCCCTTTGGTAATTTTGTACTTAGTGATAACGCCGTTAAAATTTCTATTTTTTCAGAAGATAGAGCCACAATTTTATTATCAGAGAGTGGAGAGGGTGTTTTAAGTTCTGATACAGTTGATGACCAAGAGGTCTATAAATTAAAAACTGAACCAAATTTAACAGTTACACCTACGAATAGTGCGTATGGTGATGACAACGATATGGAAGCGATAAGTACCTTCTCTTCTGCTAATCAATGGATTAATAGCAATGGTACTCTTGTAGAGCAATCATTTACACTTAGAGAGAACACTGATTTAAATGAGACGGATGGTATTGTTTTGGCGAACCTAGGAGACTTTAGAGATACAGAGTCACTGCTTTATATTCCTGTCAATAACTCGTTGTGGGTCACAGATGATAGTACCCATAAGGTCTATGAGGTTGATTTAACCAGCCACGAGATTAAATCAACTTTTACCGATGCTGATTTAGGAGCATTTACCAATGGAGAGATACAAGAGGCATGTTACGATGGAGTGGGTGTTTGTGATGTTGAATCATTAGCCTATGATGAAGCCCAAGATGCACTCTATATTTTTGTAGGTAGTGCTTCGAGTACCCCTTCGATTTTTAAATTAACACGAGGGAGTACCAATGAACCCTTTAGTATTAGTGATTTTAGAAAACTAAATAATATTGAATATCCTGCTGTTCAATTTATTGAAGGAGAGTTTGTGGTCTCGATTGATGACAAACTCTACCCGTATAATTTTGAAGAGAACATAGTTGATACTTCAAATTTACTTTATAAGATTGATAGTGGAAAAGTACATGGCTTGGCATATGCCAACAATACACTTTGGATAACCACTTCAAATGCAGAACTTAAAAAAATAGAGTGGGATTCAAACATTAAAGTAGAAATAGCCAGTTACAACATGCAACACAATGGAGTCTATGACCCACGTGGTGTCGAGGTGATTAACAATCAACTCTATGTTTTAGAAGGAATCAACTGCTTATCTAAAGATGGTGAATCCATAGCCCCTATTGGACATGCACTAAAAAATGCTGTACATATCTATCAACTCCCTTAAAAGGGAGTTGTTAAAGAGTTGAAGAGGTTAAGAGTTTATTAACAGAAGGGAAAGAGATGGAGTTAAAGGCATAATGAACATTCTCTTTAAGAATGCGTCGCCCCCATAAAAAACGATTTTTATAGAATTTTTTCTTATCAAAGCTGGTAATAACTACTTTTTTATTGCCTGAACTGGCATGAATAAATTTTCCTTTTTCTAAATAAATACCCACATGGGTTACCTTTCCTGTACGCCGTTTATGGGTATCAAAAAAGACCATATCTCCACGTTGAAGGTTCTCATATTTAACCAATGCACCCACTTTGGCTTGATTACGAGAGACACGGGGCAAATTAATACCTGCACTGCGATAGACTTTCATGGTAAATCCTGAACAGTCAAAAGTATTGGGTCCTGTTGCTCCCCAAACATAACGTTTACCCAAAAACTTTTTAGCACTCGACTCTATCTCTTTTTTAATGCCTAAATCATTAGGATTATCAACTTGAGATATTGGCAGATAACGATTCTGCTGATAGACTTTATCAATAAATGGTTGTTCTACAGAGCTTTTAAAACGCTGTAGTTTATCGGTCACCATTGAACCTAATAATCCTTGAATAGCTTTTTCATTTTGAACAATTTTTGAAAGGCTAATATCTTGATTATAGTGTTGACTTTTAGATGCGATGATTTGGAAATCATCATGAAGGGTATTAAGCTTTTTCCATGATGTTACCGTCATTAGTGAAATAAGTACCACCAACTGAACAATAACAATAAGAAAAAGTATTTTCTTGAAAAGATTCATCTTTACTCACAATTTTAAATAATAATTTGGAATTTTAGTTTAAAATAGATTAGTTAAAGATTAATTTTAAAAAAATAGAGAAAGAAAATAGTATTTTAAGTTTAGATTAAGCTAAATAAAACTATAATTTCAACTCTTTTAATATGATCGCGTAGCTCAGTGGTAGAGCACTACCTTGACATGGTAGGGGTCGTTGGTTCAAGTCCAATCGTGGTCACCATTTTCTATATTTAATCCCCTATTTTTTAATTAACGCCATTATCTTGTTACCAAATTGTTACCACCACCTACTATAATCAAGACAATATAGCCAGAGGAGAAAAAGTGTCAAATTTAATAATGGAAACCAAAAATTTTAGTTTTACTTACGCAGGGGTTGATGCTCCTTCGCTTAAAAGTATAAATCTTCCTATTGAAAAAAACAAAATTACAGCGATGATTGGTCCAAGTGGATGTGGAAAATCTACGCTTCTTAGAGCAATGAACCGTATTCATGACCTCTATCCTGGGAACAAATATGAGGGTGAGATAAATCTTTATAAGAATGGTCAAAAAGAGAATGTCTTGGAGTTGAAAAAAGAGAATGACCTGATAGGTTTGCGTCAACGAGTGGGGATGATTTTTCAAAAGCCCACACCATTCCCCATGAGTATTTATGACAATGTTGCTTATGGCATGAAACTGGCAGGTATCAAAAACAAATCTGAACTTGAAGGTAAAGTAGAACAAGCCCTTAAAGATGCAGCGATTTGGAAAGAGACCAAAGATAGACTTAAAAGTTCTGCTTTGGGGCTTAGTGGTGGACAGCAACAGCGTTTGTGTATTGCAAGAGCCGTGGCACTTAAACCTGAAGTGATGCTTTTTGATGAGCCTACATCGGCACTTGACCCAATTTCGACAGGGGCAATTGAGGAGTTGTTGGCAGAGCTTAAAAAAGATGTTTCTGTGATGATTGTAACGCATAATATGCAACAGGCTAGTCGTTTGAGTGACTATACAGCGTTTATGTATCTGGGAGATTTGATTGAGTATGATGAGACCGATACGATTTTTATGAACCCGAATGTTAAATTGACAGAAGATTATATTACAGGTAGATTTGGATAAATCTACCACATTAGCAAAGCTGATGCTTTAGTGAGAAAAACAACAATAAGGATTTTGGATAATGTTACCACAATATCATGATGCAAGACATGCAGTAAGAGATACGATTATAGAGATGGTTGAGGATTTGGCTAGAACCAATAAGCTTGGACTTGAAGCGATACAAAATAACAGTGTTGAAAATATAGAAAAGGCTCGTACAGAGCTAAAAGAGATGTCTGCTATTACTGAAAAAATAGATAATGACATTGTGCTTATTTTTGCTAAGTTTACCCCTGGGGCTAGAGATTTACGTGAGATGGTCTCTTATCTTAAAGTGACTTCTGCACTTAATAGAATACGGATTTATATCAATAACTATCTTAAGAATATGCAGACAGTTTTGACGGAAGATAACAGAGATATGAGCGAATTTGTAAGTGACTCTTTACGCATTAACAAATGTACAATTAATGCTTTTGATTATACCTTAGAGATGCTAAAGACCTTTGACGATGATGATAAAAATAAAAAATTGGCTTCTAAGATTTCTGTAGAGAATTCTAAAACAGAAGATATTTACTCTTTACTTGAAAAAGATATGGTTCAAAAAATGAGTGACGCTGAGGGGAACCCAGAGGAGTATTTTAATTTGCTGAAATATTTTAGAAAGAACTTGAAGATTATTGATAGATTAGAGACCATTGCTCAAAGGGTAATTTTTGCTCGTATGGGTGGAAAATTGTAACTACTTTGTAACCATTTTTTTATAAAATTCACTTATGAATCAATACAAATCAATTTTTATATCAGACCTACATTTAGGCACAAAACAGGCACAAGCTGATAAGCTTTTAGAGTTTATCAAAGAGCATGAAGCAGAAAATTTTTACTTAGTAGGTGACATCATAGATGGTTGGGCAATCAAACAGAAATTTCGTTGGAAACAGTCCCACTCTGATGTGATTCAAAAGGTACTAAGGTCGGCACGAAAAGGAACAAATGTTTACTATATCACTGGAAATCATGATGAGTTTTTACGTTCTTTTTTACCTCTGCTTTTAGGAGACAAGCTTAAAGTAGTAAACGATCTTGATTATCATGGAATAGATGGTAAAAAGTATTTTGTTACGCATGGAGATATTTTTGACTCGATGACCATTACTAAAAAATGGCTCACTATTTTTGGAGATATAGGTTATAACCTTCTTTTAAATTTAAACCCACTCATTAATTTTATACGTAGACGTTTTGGAATTAAACGTTACTGGTCTCTCTCGGCTCAACTAAAAAATAATCTACGAAACTCTTTAGACTTTATACAAGATTATGAAAATATCTCTACCCAATATGCCAAACATACAGGTTACGACGGTGTTATTTGTGGACACATACACAAAGCTGACATCAAAAATATCGAGGGTATAGAGTACATGAACACAGGTGATTGGGTGGAGTCTTGTACAGCTTTGGTTGAAAATTTAGATGGTACATGGAAAATCGTGAAATGGATTGATAGATAACGCTTTGTATCCAAAATGTTACCAACTTGTTTTATAATCTCTCATATTAAAAACGACAAGGACTTATAATGACATTTTCAAAACTTCTTACAACAGCTTTAATAGCTACCGTAACACTAACTTCACTTAACGCAGACGAGCTAAAAGGAAGAGGGGCATCATTCCCTGGACCAATCTACAAAGCGTGGACAGCAGAGTATTACTCAGCTACTAAAAATCAAGTAAACTACACACCAACAGGAAGTGGCGACGGTATTAAATCTATCAAAAAAAGAATGGTAGATTTTGCAGGTTCAGACAAACCTCTTAAACCAAAGGCATTGGCTAAAAACAAACTCTTTATGTTCCCAGCAGTGGTTGGTTCAGTTGTTTTAGCCTATAACCTTGAGGGTGTTAAAGATGGAGAGTTAAAACTTTCTCGTGTAGCAATAGCAGGTATTTTTAATGGTTCTATCTCTCACTGGGATGACAAAGCCATCACAGCTCAAAATGCTGACCTTAAGTTACCTCATGAGCCTATTACTATTGCAGTGAGAGCTGACAAATCAGGTACAACGTTTAACTTTACTTATTTCTTAAATCAACTTGATGAGACCATCAAAGTAAGTAAAAAGCCTACATGGAAAGGTAAGGTAATTGCGGGTAAATCAAACTCTGGTGTTTCTGCAAATATTCAACAGATTAAAAACTCTATTGGTTATATTGAGTATTCATTTAAAGAGAAGTTAGGTCTTTCAGCAGCACAGATTGAAAACAAAGAGGGTAAATACATTAACCCAACTTTAGAGTCTTTCCAAGATGCAGCAAAATATGCAGAGTGGACAGCCGAAAACGATTTTTACGCAGTAATTGCTGACCCAAAGGGTGCAACTTCTTACCCAATTGTTGCCGCAACATTTATTTTGCTTCCAAGCGAAAAAACTGAAACAAACAAACAAGTTACTAAGTTTATTGACTGGGCTTATACCAATGGAGATAAAGCAGCAACTGATTTAGGTTACGTTCCATTGCCTAAAGAGACTAAAGATGCTATCCGTAAGTATTGGGAGAGTAAAGGGATTAAATAATTCCTTTTTCTACATTCTAACCATATAGTTTTATATGGTTAACTCAAAGTCCAAAATCCACCCCACCCTAAAAACACCCCACATACTTAAAATCTTACCTTGTAAAAAGAGGATACTTAAAAACTCTCTTAAGAAAAGGAGTTCCACCATCACTTTTTTGGTATAATCTTTGTAAAAACGGAGGTTCTATTTTGGAGAAAGAAGAGGTACATTTAAAAAAATAGATAAAATTAAACAAACCATTCAAAATACAAAAGAGATTAAAAACCATGAGGTGAACCACACAGCCTTGGCAAGATGGGTAGTTTATTGTGAAAAAAACGCCATTGGCTACCATCAAAACAACTTGAAACATTGGCTAGACAAGTTAAATAATCGAACCTCTATTGGGGTGTTTTAGACAGATTTGAAGTATTGATGGGTATCTATTTAACTATCAACTCCTCACCATCAAACCCTATCTCTACTCCGACTCCACCATCAATGTGGTGCTGTTTAAATGCCTCTTTAAAAAGTTTGGTGGCTCTCTCTCCTGTGCAGTGAGAGGGGCAGACGTATTTGGTATCTAACTGTTTAATGGTGTTTATAATTTTTAATACTTCGTTATCTTCTTTGTTGTGTAGGTGAAATCCACCAAGAAGAAGCAGTATTCTTTTATTGAGTTTCTCTTTGGCTCTTTTGGCAATTAGTTCAATACCACTATGCGCACACCCTGCAATAATGAGCAATCCCTCATCGGTATCAATAATAAGTGACTGTTCACTCTCATCTCCCATGCCTCCTGTTGAGTAGATATTAGGAAGTATTTCTGTTAGGCTATTATCAATAACCGTTACACTATTAGAAAGAGTACCAAGGTCGCGAATAAGATTTTTAGAGAGATGAGAAGTAACAAAAATATCGACATTGGGGTTAACCTCTAAAACAGAATCAATCCCCCCAATATGATCCCAATGGGCATGAGATATAAATATATTATTAAGGTTAGAGAGTTCAAGATTTTTTTTTGCTAAGTTTTGTAAGAGTAGGCGACCGTTGCTTCCTGTATCAAACAGTATGGTATGTTTGGGAGTCTGAATAACACAAGAGAACCCCCATAAAGAGGCAAGTTGTTGATTGCCACAGACGTTATCGAAAATAACCGAAATTTGTAGAGTATTGGTTTGCATAGAGACCCTGTTTTTTGAATTTAGTAAAGACCTTTGTATCAAGGTCTTACTTAATTTATGATTACTTAATCTCTTTTTGGGTGATAATATTGGCTAGGTTGGGGTCTGCTTTAATAGAAATGGGACCTAAAAAAATATTTTTAGAACCGATAATAATATTAATGGCAACGGTTGTAAAGAAGATACCTGTAATGTTCACAGCAGGTCCCCAGTTGGTTCCCTGTACCAGTCGGTCTCGTCCTTTGGCATAGGCTTCAAAAAATCCATCAGGAGGGGTATTTTCACTTAAAAGCAATTTATTGGCACTGCTTGATTTAAATACTTGAGTGTAAAGAGCATTAAACTCTTCGTGTACTTTGGCATCTTTGGCTTCAAACTGCTCCATTGTTACCTCTTCTAGGGGAATTAGAGCTGTTGGTGAGTTCTCATCCTCTTCTCGTGTGGGTACATTGTCATCTCGGTAATCCCACAAGTTCGCTTTGGCTCCAAAGGTAAAGTTAGGAATGGTGTGCGACCTTGATATAACAGGCTTTTTCTGCTCTTTTGCAATACGATGAAGGGGATAGTGGGCAGCTTTATTGTCCGAGGCATCAATAATAATATCAACCAATGAGATAATTTCATGAACATTCTCTCTATCAATTCCCTCTTCAAAGGTAGTAATATTGGCAAAAGGGTTAATGTCTAACAGTCGCTCTTTGGCAACGCTAACCTTTTTTTTACCAATCGCAGAGATGGTACAGTGGTGCTGTCGATTGATGTTGGTGAGTTCAAAAATATCAGGGTCTACCAAAACTACATTGCCCACTCCTGCACGTATCAGTTGTTCCGAACAGATACCTCCTGTTCCCCCTACACCAATCACTCCTACTCGTGCATTTTGTATCTGTTTTTTCTCGCTATCGGTAAAAACCATCGAAGATCTAAACCAGAGCATCTCATAAAACTCTTCTTCGCTTATATTGATAGACATTGGATTCCTTTATTCTGTAGTTGTAATAAAGTATTATATTTATTTATTTTAAATTTTTCTCTTAAAATTTTATTAAAAAATTTCTTTTTAAATTTCTACTCAAACAAACAGAAAAAAATATTTATTTATATTGTAAATAGTACAAAAAACAATAAAAACTAACATTTATTTCGCTATTCTACCAGCAAGAATAGAATATTTGATTCTATTCTTAAATCAGTGTAATATATAAGTTTTTTTAAATTATAATATTACAATATATATATTATTTTAAATAAAGGTTTAGAGATGCAAACTAAAAATATTCTTATTGCTATTCACCACATCAAAGCATCATATTCTACAAAATGGATTGAATATTGTAAAGATAATGGTATTAGCTATAAATTGGTAAACTGTTATGAGAGCGATATTGTAGAGCAGTTAAAAGATTGTGATGCCCTGTTGTGGAATTGGAATCAGAGTAATTATAAAGCACAACTCTTTGCACGAGGGCTGATGACTGCGTTAGATAGAGACGATTTTATTGTCTATCCCAACAGTAACAGTGGTTGGCATTATGATGATAAAGTGGGGCAGAAGTATCTACTAGAGAGTATTAACGCTCCCCTTGTCAAGAGTTACGCATTTTACGATAAAGCAAGTGCTTTGGAGTGGGCAAATTGTACCGAGTTTCCCAAAGTATTTAAACTTAGAAATGGAGCAGGTTCACACAATGTTCAACTGATTAAAGATAAAAGTCGAGCCATAAAATATATTAATCAAGCTTTTGCCAAAGGATTTCAAGCCAATCATCGCTCAGGGGTATTCAAAGATAGATGGTGGCACTTTCAACGAGATAAAACCCTGTCAAGCTTTTTGAATGTAAGCAGAGGTATTTTTAGATTTATCTTTCCTCATAAAAAAAACAGAGAGCTACCCCGAGAGCGAAATTATATCTATGCCCAAGATTTTATTCCCAACTGTGACCATGATATTCGGGTTTTTGTCATTGGTAATCGAGCAGTAACCAAAAAGCGAATGGTAAGAGATGGGGACTTTAGAGCCTCGGGCAGTGGTAGAATGACATGGGATATAAAACAGATTCCTACCGAGTGTGTACAGATAGCATTTCAGACCACTGAAAAGCTTGGAGCCCAATCGGTCGCATTTGATTTTGTAATGGACAATGGAATACCAAAAATAGTTGAAATTAGCTACGCTGCATCTGAAAAAGGATTTCCTGATTGCCCAGGGTACTGGAACCGAGACTTAAGCTGGACAAAGACCCCCCTTCGAGTAGAGTATTTTATTATCGAAGATGTATTAGATGCCATCGAACATCAAAGATACTAAGGGGTAATGATGCAAAAGAGTCGACTTGTTTTTATTATTCATGCGTTAAATGTGGGAGGAGCTGAACGTATTATTGTAACACTGCTTAACCATGTAGATAGAGACAAATATGAAGTTCATCTAATTCTGTTTCAAGCCATTGGTGCGTTTATGGACGAGATAAAAGATGATGTTATTGTTCATAACTTAAATGCTCCTTCAGCAAAAAAAGGTCTTTTATCTTTAATTAAAAAACTGCATTATCTAAAACCTGATACCGTTTTTTCGGGTATTGGGTTTGTCAATAGCCTTCTCTCTGCTTTTATTCCATTGGTTAATCGTTTAAGTAACAAAAATATCCATTGGGTCGCACGAGAGACGAATATCGTAAGTATTATAAACAACAAAGAGAGATTCAGTAGCATTAACAACTGGCTCTACAGACACACCTATAAAAACTATAATGTGATTGTTTGCCAATCTAACGTTATGCGTCAAGACCTTTTAGAGCAGTATCAAATTCCCAATGAAAAAATGGTGATTATTAACAATCCTGTAGATATAGAGCGTGTTCAAAAAGGCTCATTAGAAGAACTACCACGTCCCTTTTTAAAAGAGAAACTAAATATTTTAGCCGTGGGGGCGATGCGAACGCAAAAACGTTTCGATTTACTACTACAAGCCTTTGCTCTACTTCAACCTAACCATTATACGCTAACCATTGTAGGAACAGGTGTAGAAGAGAGCAAGATTAAAGCGTTGGCTCATAAGTTGGGTATTGTGTCATCCGTCTATTTTGAAGGATTTCAAAGCAACCCCTACAAATACATGCAACATGCTGATATGATGGTACTCTCTTCGGAGTATGAGGGGTTTCCTAATGTACTGCTAGAAGCCAATAGCTGTGGGTTGCCCATTATTGCTTTTGATTGTAAAGGGGGAACCACCGAGATTATTAAAGAGGGGTTTAACGGGCAGTTAGTACCGTGTAAAGATATTCAAAAATTGGCTCAAAAAATAGAGCAGTTTAGTGCAGAAAATTTTGATGCCAATGGGATAAAAGAGCATATTAGAAACAATTACCATCTTGATATTATTTTAAAACAGTATAACGAGGTGCTATTGTAATGGAGACACTACTCTTTACACTCTATTTTATATTTCTGATATTGATGATAAGATATATTATTGGTAGTGTCAAGAGTGGATGGAGTATTCTTTCGGTCTTTCTTATCTTCTTTTCGATTCAATATTTGGTTATTCCCCTGCTTTTTATTCTAAATAGCACGGTGTTTTTTTTAAAATTTGGAGTCTCTGACCTCTATCTTAATTCTCATGGATTACAAAAGTTCTACAGTTTAGAGTCACTATTGGTGGTTTTTATTTTTATCGCTTTTTTATTTGCAGGAACATGGTTTATTAAAGAGAAGAGTACCCAAAGTTATTACTTTAAAGAGCGTACTGTTTATATTTTTAGAAAAGAGGTCTCTTTACTGTTTCTTATTGGTCTGTTTTTGGCAACCCTCTCGTTTGCCTCGCTCTTTCTCTATTCGAGTGCTTTTGGGGGAATGGAGAGGGCAATCGAGGTCTCGGCACGGGTACGTTCGGGGTATGGTAGTGAAGTATGGCTTAGTCAAAAGTATATCTTTACCAAACGGTTTATTCCGTTCTCGATACTGGGGATTATTATCTTTTTTCTACTTGAACAGCGTAAAGGATTAAGTATATGGCTTATTTTTTATATGTCGTTTGGTGTGGCAATGTTCTCTAGGTTTGTACTGTTTAAAGGTAAGCAGTCGATGTTGGTTCTAATTTTATTGTATCTTTTTTATCTCTCTTTAAAAAATAAAAAAAGTTATCTGTTTCATTTTGCTATCTTCTTTCTTTTTGCCATTTTTCTGCTTCCTGCACTGGATATTTACCTAGATAGCAAAAAGTTTGTTATTCCCGAAGCAAGTAGTTTTATACAACAGATACTTGATATGTTTCTTTTTATGAACTTTGACCAAGTCTCTTTAGAGTTTGCACTACAAAAAACATACGATTTTTTCTATTTTGAAAACTTTATATCGGGTATACGTGGCTCTTTTATTCCTGAGTCTTGGCTTACCAATATTAATGGGAACGTAATGCTTTTGAATACTTACTATTTTTATGGCAGAGAAGCCACCACCGTTCCCCCTGGTGTGATGGCTTTTGGCTACTATAATCTAGGAGCCATAGGAGTCGCAATCGTCGCATTTGGAACAGGAGTGCTGATTAAAAAACTTGATTACTTTTTTATGAATCTACTCATTTTTAATCCACGGCTAATGATTGTTTACGCCTTTGTTATGACCCAAGCCTTCACGTGGGCAAGAACAGGTATGCCCAAATACACTTTTTACAAAACCACCATGATTGTCCTGCTCATTACGATGTTAATAGGATACCAAAAAGAACCGATAAAGGAGAACTCTGATGCACAGCAATAAAGCACAAAAAAATATTACTTTTTTAATCAACTCATTGACCAATGGTGGAGCCGAACGGGTGGTACTAACACTGGCTGAAAAACTTTTAAATGAAGGAAAAAAGGTAACGGTTGTATCTTTAACCAAAAATAATCGTTATACCATTCCCCACGGACTACAGATGGTCTACCTTTCCAACAGTGATGACAGTGGATATGCCCTAACCCGAACCCTTTTAATTCCTTTTTACGCATGGAGACTCAAACGCTATATTAAAAAAGAGCAGATACCTTTGGTTCAAAGTCATCTTTTTCGTGCCAATTATATTAATGTCTTTAGTAGAATTTTGGGTGCTAAACATCAAGTTCAAGTGGTTAATCACAGTGTGGTTTCTCGTTTTTTATCTTCGGGAATAGGAGGAAAAATTAATCTATTTCTTATGCGTTACCTCTACCCAAAAGTAGATTTAATCGTGACCGTTTCATATAAAATGTTAGAAGATTTAAATCAACTCTTCTCTTTTTCAAACAGCAGTGTGGTGATTCATAACCCCTACGATACCCAAAGTATTGTTGCCCTCTCTCATGAAAAAGTAGATGAGTTCTATTTTAATCCACAAAAGAGTTATCTTATTACTGTAGGAAGGCTAATTGCCTTAAAAAAGTATGGTGATGTATTACAAGCCCTAGCCAAACTTCCAGAACATATTGAACTGATTCTTTTAGGCGAAGATGGAGGAGAGCAAAAAGCGTTAGAAGCCTTGACAAAAACATTGCAGATAACCCATCGAGTTCATTTTTTAGGACATGTCAAAAACCCTTTTAAGTTTCTAAGGCAATCTGACCTGTTTATTTTAAGTTCAAAGACCGAAGGATTCCCCAATGTCATTATTGAAGCGATGCTTTGTAAAACAGCCGTTATTTCTAGTGATTGTATAAGTGGTCCCCGAGAGATATTAGCACCTAGTACCAGTATTAAAAATCAACTAGAAGAGGGAGTTGAAAAAGCAGCGTATGGTCTTTTGTATTCGGTAGGAGATATTAATGCATTAAAAGAGGCAATAAAAGAGCTAATAAAAGATAAAAAACATCGCGTCGCTTACACAGAAAAAGCTTATCAACAAGCCAAAAACTTCTCGATAGAGAAGATTATTTTGGAGTACAAACAGATTTTAAAGGGTAACAGATGAAAAAAATAGTTGGATTATTAATAATGGGATGCTTAACACTCAGTGCCAATCTTCCTGCCTTTCCCGAAGCCCAAGGGGGTGGAGCAGGAGCCAAAGGTGGACGAGGAGGTCAGGTCTATATGGTTGAAAACCTTAACGGTCAAGGAGCAGGAAGTTTACGCTATGGATTAGAGCAGTTAAAAGGGGCAAGAACCATTATTTTTAGAGTTGGAGGTTATATCCATTTGGATACCCCCATTACCATTAAAGATGATGGCTTTATTACCATTGCAGGGCAGACCGCTTCGGGGGATGGAATAACCCTAACCACGGTCAACTCAAGAGAACCTGTATTGGTACTAAAACGTACCCATGATATGATTATACGTTACCTACGTATTAGAAAAGGAGGAACCAAAGCAACAGGTCAACATGGCTCAGGGTTGGTGATTTCTGGGTCGGCTTCAGACATTATTATTGACCACTGCTCTATCAGCTGGACAGGCGATGATAATTTGGACTTTTGGGGAAACAAAGCGTTAAAAAACATTACCGTTCAGCAGAGTATCTCGGCAGAAGGTCTTAATTATGGTCACCCTGCCACGGGGCTTATTATTGGAGGCTCTGCCCATGTAGATCAGATGAAAGATATTTCTATTCATCATAACTTTTTTGCCAATAATAAAAATCGAAACCCTCTGCTTAAAGTAGCTTCTGGTGATATTGTTAACAACATTATTTACAACTGGAGTTGGTGGGCAACGGGTATTAGTGGGGGAATCGAGGTAGATATTGTTGGTAATAAATATAAAGCAGGACCAGTGACCACCCGAAGGGGTCGGGGTGAAGTTGTCTTTCGCTCACACAATAAACAAGCGACCAAGCAGAACTCAACAGGAGTTAAGGGCAACCCATCTATCTTTTTTCAAGGCAATATTGGTCTGCATAACCATAACCCCCATCGTGATGCGTGGGATTTAATGATGGAGCATAGCAACAAACTTTGGGGCTATCCTGTTGTTTTAGGAAAAGCCACCAAAGCAAAGGTTCCACGTAGTTACAGAAGAGATAAAAAACGAACACTTTTATATCCTATTACCACCCACTCTGCTGATAAACTAGAAGAGCTGTTTTTTAAAGAGCATGGCGTGGGAGCAAGTAGCAGGTTAGACAACAATGGGTCATGGGTAGCTAATCGTGACCAAGTGGATAAGCGAATTATAGAAGAGTATCATCAAACAGAAGGAAAATTGGTACAGACGGTTGATGATGTAGGGGGGTGGAGTTATTATAAAAATGGAGAATACAGACAGGTATTAGAAAAAGAGTTTATTCAAAATAGAGACAACTACCCACTTAATTTTGGCAAACCCTATCTTGACAGCGACCGAGATGGTATGCCTGATATTTGGGAAGAGATACATAAATTGAATAAATATGATAAAGCAGATGCGAAGTTAGACCAAAATGGTGATGGATATGACAACCTAGAAGCGTTTTTAAATGGAATAAAGCCTTAGAATTGTTATTTTTTATTTAATAAAAATATTTTATAATAAAAACTGTTGTATAATATTGTTCTTAGAGATATGTAAAAAAGGAAAAAAATGAACAATCACATCAATATATACCCATATGGGGTTAACTATCAAGCTGATGACTTCAACGATAGAGGGACGTTGTTTTATAGGCTTTTTGATATTTTATTCTCATCGTTGGCAATTATTGCACTCTCTCCACTCTTAATTGTTGTTGCAGTGGTGTTAAAATTAACCAACGATGATGATATTTTTTATAGACAAGAGCGGGTCGGCTTAGGGGGTCAACTCTTTTCAGTTTATAAATTTACTACCATGATTAAAAATAGTGAGAATATGGGCAGTGGTACGATTACCGTAAAAAATGACGTAAGGGTATTCCCTTTTGGAAAGTTTTTACGAAAAACAAAAATTAATGAACTTCCTCAACTCTTTAATATCCTACTTGGAGACATGAGTGTTGTAGGACCTAGACCATTACCAATGGACAGATACTCTACTTATAGTGATGAGGTTAAAAGAAGCATCAATACCGTATTACCAGGATTATCAGGAGTAGGGTCTATCTTTTTTAGAAATGAAGAGGAGATTTTAAATCGAGTTAAAGCCGATGATAAAGTAAAGTTTTATGATAGAATTATTGCCCCATATAAAGGCAGAGTCGAGCAGTGGTATGTTAGTAACAATAGTCCTTATCTCTATTTTATGGTTATTTTTATGACTGTATATATGGTTCTATTTCCCAATGCCAAAATACAATACAATAAATTTTTTAAACGATTCCCAACTCCACCAAAAGAGTTAAGAGCATTGAGTTAATATTCAGTGTGGGGGAAGTGCTTCGGTATTGAGTGTATTTTTACCACTTCGACGCATTAAGAAGCTTAATCCTATCGAGGTGATAGAGGAGAATAAGTAAGAAAAGATTATATGTTATTATGATCTATATAGTCAATCTTATCTTATTTGTTGCAAATTGATGTATTAATATTTATATATACAATGTATTTTATTATAATTGGAGTGATATGTCAAGTTAATATTTATATATTGTTAGCCCAAATAAAGCACTACAGTATATTTTCTTCATAAAATTAAACAATAAATGTTAAAATACTGAAAAGAGGAAGAGAGACTCTGAATTTTTAAAGCAATAAGAGGTTATCTTATTGGCATAAAAATAGATACAAGGACAAGAGTCATGCACCAACTTAAACAATACATTAATAATTTTATTCCTCTTAAAGATGAGGATTGGCACGAGATGATGAAGCTTTTTAAATCTTACTCTTATAAAAAAGGGGAGTTTATCTATGGCTCTTCTGATATTCCTGCCGAGGTAAATTTTATTATAAAAGGGGTGGTTCGTTCATTTAAAATGGAAGAGGATGGCAAAGACTTTACATGGGCATTCTATTACTTAAATGATGAAGTGATGGAACATCGAATGATTAGTGATGTTTGTGTGGTTGATTATGCCAGTTTCTTAAGAAACAGATCAGCAGAACTTGCTTTTGAGGTGATGGAGGACTGTACGGTAATGACCATTACCAAACAAAATCTGTTTAGACTCTATCAGAGTGATGAGAAGTGGCAGATGTTTGCCACTAAAATAGCCGAAGATGCCTACTGTGCTACACGTGACAGAACATTAACGCTCTTGACCAAGAGTGCAAAAGAGCGTTTAGAGATACTTGAAGCCTATTTTCCTGATATATTTAAAAGGGTATCGCAACAGCATATCGCCTCATATTTGGGGATTACAAGACAGTCATTGAATCGACTTAGAAGGGAAAGGTAATGAATAAGAGGGGCTATTGTCATGCGTATATAAAATAGTTTAATAACCAATGTAATATTTGTTACATAATATTATCTAATAATAGTGTATAATACACTTACAAATTAACTTAAAAGGATATATTATGAAAAGATTTTTTTTCGCATTTATGACACTCTTTGCATTGATGGCGTTTAGTGTGGGTTCAATCGCTAGTGAGGGTGCTGAAGATAATAGTACCACCACTACAAAATGTGGTGGTGATAAAACAACTGCCAAGTGTGGAG
>DCAF01000042.1:20980-24901 GCA_002311915.1 Sulfurovum sp. UBA1140
AGGTAAGTGTGGTGGAGGAAAATAGTTAACCTCTAAAATATACCTCCTCTCTCCTCCATTTCGTGGGTAGTTCTACCCACACTACAAACAATAGAGATGTTGAAAAACTAGGAACCGATGGCTTTAGCCTCGTACTATTCGGGACTAAAGTCTTCGATTCCAAATGAGTTTTACAATCAGTCTAGTATAAAGGATATATTATGCTAACAACAATATACACCCTCTCAAAAAATATTTTAGAAAATTTTCAATCACTTTCGCTTCTTTTGGCACGGTTTGCAGTGGCGTATGGCTTTTTAGACCCCGCACTAAATAAATGGAGTGACATGGGAGCTATTTCCGATTGGTTTGGTAGTATGGGTATTCCGTTCCCTACGCTCAATGCCTATATGGCTGCCTCAACCGAGCTTTTAGGGGTGGTACTGTTAATGCTAGGACTCTTTACTCGACTTATCTCTGTTCCATTGATGGTTATTATGGTGGTTGCGATTACCACGGTGCATCTGTCTCATGGTTTTTCAGCAGGTAACAACGGTTTTGAGATTCCTCTGTATTATATGCTTTTTCTGTTTATCTTTGCCAGTCATGGTGCGGGGCGATTTTCGGTTGATTATTATCTTTTTGATTCTAAGAAGTAAGCCATGCGTTTTAAAGAGTTCTATTTAGAGTTATCCTCTCTGCTTAACCACTTTGGAAGCCTAGCCACCCTTTTTGCACGACTTACTTTAGCATATGGTTTTTATGAACCTGCCTTGATGAAGTGGTCAAATTTTGATGTTACCGTGGTTTGGTTTACTCAATTGGGTATACCATTTGCCACATTTGCCACCTTTTTAACCGCTTCGGTTGAGATTATTGGTGTGGTTCTACTGGCATTGGGACTCTTTACACGGATTGTCTCGATTCCCCTTATGATAATTTTGTTGGTTGCTATTGGTACGGTACATCTTGGCAATGGTTTTTCGGTAGCCAATAATGGTTTTGAGATTCCTCTCTATTACTTTCTGTTTTTGTTCTTTTTTGCTACCCATGGAGCGGGACGATTTAGTATTGATTATCTTATTTTTAGAAAGGAGCCGTAGCCATGCAAGAGCTGTTAAGTTTTAGTCAGAATCTATTTAGTCATGATTGGAGCCTTTTTTTTAAAATCATTGCCCTTATTGTGTTGATTATTTTGGTTAATGTCTATATCTATGACCGATTTGTACAACGAAACAACCAACTGCTTATTAACTATCCACTGATTGGTCGAATGCGTTATTTTTTCTATCTATTGCGTGACCCAATGCGTCAATATTTTGGTGACGAGACCTATTATGATAGCTTTGAAAAGCTTGATTGGATTAATAAGTCAGCTAAAAAAGAGTCACTTATGTACTCCTTCTCTATGGAGAAACCTTATGATAGAAATAGAGTTCTTTTTCGACATGCCAATTTTGTTTTGAATGAGGATGAGGTTAAAACGACACTAAGTGTTACCTTTGGAGAACAACATAAATACCCCTTTGTAACCCAAAGCGTAATTGGTCGAAGTGCCATGAGCGATGGAGCCATTAGTCCCGAAGGAACCCAAGCTTTTTCTCAGGGTGCTTTTTTTGGACATTTTCCTATTAATACAGGAGAAGGGGGATTGACCTCGAACTTTTTAAAAACCCATGAGTGCAGTGATAATCCTGATGAAAACCGATTTCTAACCATGAAAGAGGGAACCATTTTTGCTAAAACTATCTATACTTTAACCAGATTTTTTCTTAACCGATATATTGCTAAGAATCTCTATCGAAGTATGGTGGTTCGCTCTAAAGATAAAGATACCTACACCTTTGATGCCCCTAAAAAGATATTTTATCGTGTCGATTGGTCTCAACCCCTAGAGGCCTTTCCACAAATACCCCTTACGAACATTCCTGATATTGTTTTTCAGATGGGTTCGGGGCTGTATGGAGTCAAAGACAACAAGGGAAAACTTGATAAGCTTCGTTATCAAAAGGTGATGAAGTTTTGTAAAATGACCGAAATTAAAATAGCCCAAGGAGCCAAACAGACGGGGGGAAAACTCTTGGCAGATAAAGTGACAGAATCGGTGGCTTATTATCGTGGTGTCAAGGCTCATAAACCTCTTATTAGCCCCAACCGTTTTCCTTATGCCAACAGTATTGATGAGCTGTTTGACTTTGTGGGAACGCTTCAAAGCCTCTCAGATAAACCTGTGGGTATTAAAATTGTTATCTCGACCCTTGAAAATTTTCAAGCCTATAGCCAAGCGATAGAAAAAAGAGTTCAAGAGGGCAGAGCTTATCCCGATTTTTTAACCATAGATGGGGGTGATGGAGGGAGTGCCACTGCTCCTCGTGAGATGATGACCACCATAGGTTTACCCATTAAAGAGGCTTTGGATATTGTGATTAATGAACTCATCACACGGGGAATTCGAGATAAAGTCAAAATTATTGCCAGTGAAAAGGTACTCACTCCTGATGATGCCATTGAACTTTTTGCTTATGGTGCCGATTTTTTAAATATTGCCAGAGGTTTTATGATAAGTGCAGGGTGCATTCGAGCCAGACACTGTTCAGGTGCAGGGGGGCATCACTGCCCTGTCGGTTTAGCCACCATGAATAAAACCAAACGAGCCAAGTTTTTGGTTAATCAAAAATCAAAAACCATCGCCAATTACCACGAAGCTTTAATCGCAGGAATTCGTTCAATGTTGGCAATTATGGGCAAACAAGATATTACAGAATTGAGTAAAGAGGATTTAATACAATTGTGAAAACGATACTATTTTTAACGCTACCCCTTGTACTATTCGCCCAATCCATCACCCTTCAGATACTAGGCTCAGGAGGGCCAGAGTTTAGTAAAAGGGCTTCAAGCTCTTACCTTGTTTGGGTAGATGGCAAAGCACGAATAATGATAGATGCAGGTGGAGGAGCTTTTTTACGTTTTAGCCAAAGTGGTGCAAAAATAGAGGATTTGAGCTTTATTGCCCTCACCCATCTCCACATCGACCACGCATCTGACCTACCTGCTTTTATGAAAGCAGGATATTTTTCTAAAAGAACAGCTGTTCTTCCTATTTTAGGAACGACAGCTTTAGGAGACTTCCCTAATATTAATGAGTATCTTGAACGGCTTTTTGGAAAAAGAGGAGCGTATGCCTATATGAATGATATTCTAACTCCACAAAGTGACTCTTTTCAGCTTAAACCCATACTCTTTGACCAAGGATTCAATAGTCAAAACTTTGGTGACATTGTGGTGGGTACAGTCGGAGTGACACATGGTAAAATTCCTGCTATTGCCTACTGTATTAATATTGGTGGAAAAAAGATTATCTTTGCAGGAGATACCTCGGCAAGTAGTGATAATCTTATTAAATTGGCTCAAGGGGCTGATTATCTTATCGTCCATCATGCCATTCCCCAAGATGCAGGAAAATTTGCAAAAAGACTGCATGTGACACCAAAAAGGATTGGAGAAGTAGCAGGAGAAGCCAAAGTAAAAAACCTGATACTCTCTCATCGTATGAAACGCACTTATGGGTCAGAGGATGAGAGTTTAAAACTGATTCGAGAGAACTTTTCTGGTAATATTTATTGGGGTAGGGATTTGATGGTTTTACCAATCAATTAGGAATCGGAAGGCTCTGCCTCCGTGGTTTGGGAGTAAACGCTCCGTTTCCCAAAGAGGGATACGAACTGTTAAAGTAAAATGTATATAAAAATAAAGATAAGTATTGATAAATTCGATTTTTTTAGTGTATAATTACGCATTATTAAAAAAGGTAAAAATCTATACAATAGGTAAATTTGCAAAAAAACTTGGGATAATAGTTCATACACTACGAGTTTGGGACAAAGAAAATAAACTAAAACCAGAGTATATTAGCAATGATGGTCATAGATATTATAGTGAAGA
>DCAF01000049.1 GCA_002311915.1 Sulfurovum sp. UBA1140
AAATACTACAAACTCATCTCTTCCACCTGTTGGAAGGTAAGTCTTAGCTGCACGAATTACATCGTTTTCCGTTAAACCTCTCTCTTTCATAATCTTTTCAAGTTCACCACCACCTGCTGTTGCCACACTTACAGCCAGTGTTGTACCTAAAAGGATTGAAGAGAGTTTGCTAAATGCTCTAGTCATCTGTTCTCCTTCATTTTTTGAGATTGTAAAAACAACACTCAATAGTCGTATAATAGTAAATTTTATGAAATAATAATTTGACTAAGGGCAAATTATTACTCTATTTTGAAGAAGAGGTGAGGTTATCCAAATCGGTTTGTAAATTTTTAAGCTTCTTTCGTAAACGCATTAACTCCTCTAATGAGTCTATCACAGCATCCTCTTTCTCAAAGAGTTCATCTGCCTCGTCATCTTGCATCGTAGTAAGAAGTTCCATAAAATCTTCTATATTTTTAGCCACTTCTTCTAGTGATTTAGTTGTCTGCTCCATAGATTGGCTTGAATAGTTTATAGAACTGTTTATTTTTTCAACCAGATAATTATAGTTTTGGCTTAACTCTTTTAGCTCTCTTTGCTCAATCTCTTCCATAGGTTCTAAACCTTGAATGGTTGAGTTTTCAATAATATCTTTTGAGGTTTTAGAAAATTTTTGAATAAATGCAATAATCTCTCTAATCTGTGTAAAAAGATAGATAAGCAGTAAAATCAAAACAACAAATAGAGCATACTGTATCCTCTTATAGCCATCTATATCTTTATGATACTCTACTTGTTTGACCTCGATAAGCTTATCAAACTCTTGAACCAGCAACACATTGTTATGGTAAATACGGTTCACCAATTTTGCTGTAATCACCGAGTTATAACCCGTAGTTATTTTCTGCTGATTTCTAAACTTTTGAACATCAGCATAAAATATATTCCATAGAGTGGTAATAAAATGATTTTGCGTAAACTCTGCTTCATTCACTGTTGCATTCTCGATATACTGTTTAATGGTTCCATCTAAACCTTTAGAGTGGTTCTCTCCATTTCGGTAGGTGTAAAATACAGATTTTGAAATCTCTTGGGTAAAGGCTTTTTGTTCATTTATAAAGTTTAAATTACTACTATTTTCTCTATTTTGTTTGGCAATAGAAGTAGAAAGAAGTGCTAAAATAATGGACAATGCAAAAACTAAAGCACCTGCTATTTTTATCTTATTCATTATCTAACCCTTCATAAATTTTTGACAATCCTTTTGCATTCACTATTATAACCTTTCCACGCTCAATATTAATAATACCATTATGCTTTAAGCGACTCAAAACCCGTGAAAGTGTAGAGGGCTGAATATGAAGCATCAAAGAAACATCATAACGCTTTAGCTTATTAAACATATCCAAATCTGTTGAGAGCATCATTGCCACTTTAGCAACTGAATCAAAGATAAACTCTCGATTAACCAAAGTTTGTAAAAGTTTTGATTGTCGGATAACCTCGGAAGCCAACTCTAAACATAACAGACCATTATCTAAAAACTGTTTTTTAAATTGTCTATAATTGATACTCAAAACTTGTGAGTCCTCAACAAAAGTAATATTAGAATAGGAATTTAAACACTCATCTTGAAGCGAAGAGATTTCAGACAGCATATGGTTCTTGTAAATATAGTATAAAAATATCTCATTATCATGTTTGTCCATTTTATAGGCCTTTGCCAAACCATCTACTAAAAAAAGCAACTTATCACTTTGACTCTTTTCATAATGAAGTAGAGATTCACTGTTGTAGTTTTTAAGTGAAGCAATAGTAAGTAATTTTTCTTTTTGTTGATTGTCTAAAGTAGAAAAAAACTCCAGTGAACCAATAATATTTTTCATTGTCAAGGTAATTACTTTTTTATTAATAATATTATAATTATAGATTGCTGTTGTTGATATATATCAAATGAAATTTTAAAAGAGAGGGTATTATGAAAAGTGGCTCCGGATGCTGGATTCGAACCAGCGACCAAGTGATTAACAGTCACCTACTCTACCGCTGAGCTAATCCGGAACATATAAATAAAAAGTTGTAAAAAGTGGCTCCGGATGCTGGATTCGAACCAGCGACCAAGTGATTAACAGTCACCTACTCTACCGCTGAGCTAATCCGGAACATTCTCCACATGTTTTGTGGAGTGCGATTATAGAGAAAAATCGCTTTAATGTCAAGCGTTTTCTCTATTTTTTATTCGCTACATACAAAAAAATCATATTCTGCGTTATAAACAGCCTTGACTCTCTGCTCTTCTATTAAGATATTAAGTCTATCTTTACTTTCTGTATCAAATAAAACATCTATATCCTCTTGTGTCAATGGTCGTTTTTTAAGTGTCTGTAAAATTTCACCATTACTATACGCTGATGGTTTCTTCGTTACTTTTTTCCGTGAAGCAATATAGATAGGCAAAGAGGTATCAAACTGCAAAGAGATTGCTCTTAACTCTTCATAACTCAATGCCTCTACGTTATAAGCAGGTGGTCTATCTATTGTCCCAATATCTATACGTGTAGGATTCAGGGTCAATAAAAACTCATTTAAGGCTTCTATCTCCTCTTTTTTATCATTAATACTTTTGACAATTAATACCTCGATAATCAATGGATTATTAAATTTTTCTCTAAAACTCAACATCCCCTGTTTTATATCTTCTACCGATATATTTTCATGCGATCTATCAAGCCGTTTCAAACACCTATTTGTAGCACAATCCAAAGAGAGCTTAACCGTATCAAATTTCATTAATGCCTCTTGCACCTTCAAATCTGAAATTCTACTTCCATTAGAGAGTATTAACGTTTTAATAGAACCTTTTATCTTCTCTATCTCATCCAAAAGTTCAGAAAGATATGGATAAAGTGTAGGCTCACCATTGGCTGTTACGGTTATTGCATCAATATCTTGATCTGTTTTAAGCGATAAAGTCAAAGCCTCAATAATCTCTTGTACAGAAATCACATCTTCATAAATTTCTATTGTCTTTGCAGGATCTAACTCACAATAGAGGCAATCAAAGTTACACTGCTTCTTGCTTGGGCTTAAATCAATGCCCAAAGATTTACCAAAACGCCTAGAATTTACAGGACCAAATATTATATTCATTTATCTCTCTCCTAAGGAAAAGCTGTTTGAATGTACGCATTTTTATTAATATCTCTACGTACTTTCTCCAATGCTTCCATTGTCTCTACGGTGGTAGGAAATGGACCAATATAGACCCGTTTAATCGTATTTTCCCCCTGCATTACTCTCTCTATCATATAGGTAAATCCTGATTCACCAATTTTTAACAGATACTCTTCACTTGGATTTTCTAAAAAACTTCCTGCTTTAATATAAAACTGTTTATCATCTATCCGTTCATCACCCAAAGCAATGGTCAAATTTTCCTCTTCAACAATTTTAGGATAAACGGTATGTTTAAGTCTTTTAATCGCAAGTACCTTAAACTGTTTTCCATCATGAACCAATCGTAACTTGTGAATATCTTTTCCTGACTCATCCTCTTTATAATTACTGTGCTTCCAAAAAACTGTGACTTGTACATCAATATACTCTGCTTTACGTTTAAGTATTTTCATATACCCTATCTGATAACGACGCTTTGTCCATCGTTTATAAAAATTAACTTTTTTTGAACGCAAAGCCATATGGGTAACATTTTTATTATACATATACTGTTGCATTGGAAACTTATAGAAAACTTTTAATTTATCTAAAAAGTTCTCTTCATCTGCCATATAATAGTTATTTAAAAAGTTTTTTATATAAAAAACCTTTGATATTTCATAATCTTTCATCGGCTCAAGATAGTAACGACTCACCCATCCTTCAATATGCTTTCCACCCAAAGGATACGAAACATAACACCACTCTTGACCCTTTTTATTGTACTTACAACGCTTAATTTCAATAGCAATGGCATTATAAGGCAACTTGCCCACCAGTGTCCTAGAGTTCACAACGGGTAGTTCTCGAACATTCAACATTCCACCTTTTTTTAGATGTGTCAAACGATACTCAGTGCTATTTGCTATTGTGATAATTAATATAAATAGTAATATAATCTTCTTCATAGCAACATTATACAACATGTGTTTAAAATTCAGATAATACTGCTATTTTTTTCATAAAAGAATTGTAACAAAATTATTACTGATAGCAAATTAAACACTTCTTCAAAAAAACTTTTTAGGAGCGTAAAGATTCTAGCTTCCCTATCTCTTCTATTAAATCAGTTGGAAGCATCGCATAAGAGCTACCCCCATAAGCTTTAGCCCCTGCTGTTAATGCCAAAGAGGCATTTATTGTAGCATCAAGTGGAGATACCCCTTGAGCCAACAAGGCTCCTATCAATCCACTCAAAACATCTCCACTCCCCCCCTTACTAAGTTTAGATGTTCCATAAGGATTAATAAAAAGTCTATCATCTTTAGCAATAATCATATTGGCTCCTTTTAAAAGCAGTATCACATGAGGATAAAATTCACAAAATTGACGAACCCTATCAAATCGACTCGCTTGAAGTACCGAAACACTCAAAGGGCTATCTATGGTCATGTTCCACAAATCTACAAACTCTTTAGGGTGAGGTGTTAAAACAATGGCTCTCTCTCTCTGCTCTAAAAAATCTAAAACTGTCTCTGAATGAAAAATATCGGCATCTAAAATAAGTGGGGCAACACTCTCTAAAACATCATCTACAATTTCAGCTTCAAAACATTCTCCATACCCCATACCAAAGGCAATGGCTGTTGTATTGTAGGGCAACTCCCTATTTTGCATCAACGCCAAAGGTAAAGGAGTCACCATCTCCCCCACCATGCTGACCAATCCAGCCCCAAAACGCAAAGCTGAACTCCCTGCCATTATTCCTGCTCCCTCTTTTTCTCCTGCAATCACTGCCAAATGCCCAAAACTACCTTTGTGGGTTTTTTTAGACCAATTACGACTCGGAAGCTTCATATCACCCTCATCTAAAAGATAAGTATCACTCTTGAATCCCTCGGTATATTTAGCATGACTTATGCCCAAGTCAACACAAAGTATCTCACCCACAAAATCTTTTGCCATATCACTATAAAGAGCCTCTTTCAAAGCCCCCATAGTAATTGTTACATCAACAAACAGTGCCATCGGCAAAGGATTCCCATCTTCATCAATCCCCGTTGGAATATCACAAGCAATTTTAAATCCATCAAGAGATTGAAGCTCAACAATCAACCTACGTGTCTTCTCATCCAATTCACGACTAAGCCCTGCCCCAAAGAGTGCATCAACTACAATATCAGCCTCCTCCACCTCATCTACAAACGCTATATCTAAAGTTTTTACTCTCTCTAACTGTATCTTTGCCATAACTGATTTGACACCAAAAGGAATATAAAGTTTTACATCGTAAGCATTTTGAAGTTGACGAGCTAAAACAAGACCATCAGCACCATTATTACCTACTCCACAGACTATTAACACCGAACTTTGTTCTTTAAAATGATTTTTAATATAATTTGCCATACCCATTGAAGCATGTTCCATTAAAATATCTTCGGTTAAATTGTACTTTTCATAGCATCTGGTATCTAGGGGGTAGCAGGATTTGTATAGGGGTTGCATTTAATTACCTTTAAATAGATTTTCAAACTCATTAAAAAAAGTATAAATCTCATCTATTTGATAACCATTGTTTTTATACATCTCTAATTGAAGAAATATATTTTCCCGTACTTGAATTAAGTTTTTATGATTTAAGTTTAAATATTCAATTGTATTAATGGCTCGTTTTTTTTCATTTTCAGATAATGTTTTTTTAACTCCAATCTTTCCATTACTCCTATAGATAAAAAAGTCTGATGGATTCTCTTGTAGTTCAGAATTTTCTGAAAAAATTCGTAAAAACTTACTATCATCCCAAATCTCTTGTTTATCTTTAAATTTAGCACAATGAGTTTTTTCATTGCAGGAAAGAGCCATATTTGAATATTTACACTCTAATTTATGATAAACATCTCTCTGTTTAATATGGTCTATATGCACTTTAGAAGTATCATTGAGTATCTTTTTTTCACAATAAAAGCATTGATATTTTTGTTCTTTGATTAAAGCTTCTCGTAAACATAATCTTAACTCATAATCATTACAATCATCTTGATAAGAGTGGGGACTATTTTTAACTTTAAAAGATATAAAACATTCAGGTTCATTATGATTAGGATTTAGCATTTCTACTCTTTATTCTTGCAATCTCCAATCGTGATAAAACCATATCTTTATCTAAACTACCTAATAACTCTTCTAACTTGTTGTATAACTTTTGATACTCTTCACTCTCATAATTTTCATCTTCTAAAAGCTCCCAAAGTCTTCTAACATCTTTAGCCACATCAGGAGTCCGTAGATTTTCCACACCCATAATATCAGTTAAAATTTTATCAAATTCTAAACCGTAGCTTCTATCTATATTAGCTATAGCTACTATTTTATTATCTTCTTTTTTTAATAGTCTTATATATTCAGATTTTGCACTACCTATAATATGTGGTGAATGGGTAGCTATAATAATTTGACAACTATTTTGTTTAGCAAAGTTTTCATAGATTTTTAGGACTTTATTTTGCCATGATGGGTGTAGGGATA
>DCAF01000016.1:0-25427 GCA_002311915.1 Sulfurovum sp. UBA1140
AGATTGAATATTTTTTTATAGTTTTTATCTTCTTTGTTTGGTAAAAAACTTTTCTCTTTACTTCTATTGATTCTTGTACTTTTTATAAGTTCTATTTTATCTTTAAATATGGTTTTTCCCCATCGGATATTGCCCAGCTCAAATAAAAAATCTTGGTGTCTGGACACCTAGTGTAATAACCGATAGAAATTATGAAATTATGAAATTTGGACATTGGGGATTAAAGAGATTTATAGAGAGGTGTAAAAGAGTAAAATATGCTATGATTAGAAAAAATAAAGGAATTTAATATGTTTTATAAAATAGCATTTACTCTAGTCAGCCTCTTTGTTGTCCAACTTCATGCAGAGAGTTTACATAATAAAATAACAGCCACCCCTTGTAAAACCCCTGCTGTAGCCAATGATGATTTAAATAAAAAGTTTCGATATGGATGTTTTTGTGGTAAAGATTATCCAACCATTGAACAGCTATCAAAAAAAAGTTATCGTCACCTGAATCAAACAGAGCGTAAAGAGGTTATCTATCAATACCAACAGATAGAACCCTATGATGATATAGATAAAGCGTGTCAAGAACATGACATCTGTTATATTGCTCATGGAAAACGGGCAAAAGTATGTAATGATACCATCTATACAACACTGAATGAAATAGAAGAGAAGTTTGATTCTATGAATGAAAACAATGTAACCCATGATCAGTGTAAAAATCTGGCATTTGATATTCGGTCAGTATTCGGAACCATCTTTGCCCCTGCCGACGATGAAGATACTATTTTTGATTTTGGAATGCTGATGTTTAATACAGGTATCACCGTTGCCAATAAAACCCTGCAAGAGTCTGCCGATACCATCAGTGATAACCCACCTAGATACCCATCAGCCAAAGAAAAATGTCTAGTAGAGTCATTAAATAAAAAGAGCAATTTTGTTAAATCGGCTGAAAAAGTGACGGTTATAACGATAAAGAGGTAGTTTTAAATAGAAAATATTTGGAACTTATCTCTAAATCTTGAACATCTTTTTATAGAGTTCTTGAATATCCCTTTTCTCTTTATAGTCTATCTCGTTACCTATCTCGATGGTGATAACCTCTTTGGTTTTACGTCCTGCAAGTGCCGAGCCTAATAGCTCGTCTGTATGGGTTCTTATGTATACAGGTAAAATAGGAAGTCTATTTTTTAGAGCCATAATCTGAAAACCTTTTTTAAACTCTATAAGTGACTCTTTACCTTTATTTCGGGTTCCTTCAGGAAAAATAAAAATAGAATTTCCACTTTTTACTTCTGATTTAATATCTGAAAAAAATCCACCCATTTGGCTCTTTTCTCTGTCCAATAAAATAGCTCCACCATTACGAACAAAAATACCAAAAAATAAAGAGTTATAAAGCTCTTTTTTAGAAATCCATAAACCAAAAATATTGGTCTGTTCTAAAGCCATTTCAATAATAAGTGGGTCAATAATTCCTCTATGATTAGAGATAAGAAGATACTGTTTATTCTTAACCAGCCTCTCTTGGTTCTTTACTTTAACCGTTATTTTGAGTTTTTTTAAAAGGGTTTGAGCATATTCAAGTCTAATACGCTTTTTATCAAGAGGTTTTTCTACTTTTTTTAATTTAAAGCCATATAGATTGGTTAAAAAGAGTGCGTAAATAGCCAGTTTTATTTTTTGAAAGTTCATTTTTTACTTCCTAGTTTATTTCTTAGGAATTATAGCCGAGGATTATAAAAAAGCTAAAGTACAAAGCTAAAGTACCGTGTCATGAATCGCCACTTTCCTTCTTGTAGAAATAAAACTAACCTAAAAACAATATTTTTTTAAAAGTATTTTTGTGATAAAATGTGAAATAAGATAAAAAGAGATGAGTGGAATCATCAACCCTACAAAAACTAACAACTTCCACTCAAATAAGATTTTAACCAAAAATCCCTAACTAAAAGATAAAAATGGTGCTCTTGTAGAGGTTATGAATAAAAACAAGAGTAAAATATTGGATGTAGAAGATTGTGAACAGTGGTTTGGAAACGGAGCGTTTACGCCCGAATAACGGGGGCAAACTCTTCCAATTCCAAGTTTAATTACGAAGGCATTCCACCTGCCAATGCTTCTTTGACATTATCATCTGCCATAGAGATGTTCCATGCTGGTTCCCAGACCACATCGACTTCTACAATACCTGCATTGTCAATTTTTTCAACGGCCTCTTGTACCCACATTTTAATCATTTGGTGGAGAGGGCATCCTCGTGTTGAGAGGGTCATAATAACTTTAACGTTACAACTCTCTTCAACAATGGCATCATAAATAAGCCCCATCTCTACAAGGTTAAAACCCACTTCGGGGTCAATGACGGTGCTGATGGCTTCAAAAACTCGTTCTTTTGTTATTTCACACATATTATATTTTTTCCTTTACTTTCCATAACTTAACATTTTAGACATTGAGAGATATAAAAATACTCCCCCAATCATCAACAGACTTGCTCCCGATTTAAACAAGAAGTCATTTTCTAAGAGTAGACCAAGACCACCTAAAGTTGTACCAATAGAGCTAAACCAAAACATCATATTTGCTTGTTCTTTTGGGTACATCTCGTGTAGCATGGGTACTTTTTCTTTTCCTACGAGTGGAGCGAAACGTTCAAACCAAACAAGAAAAGGGACAATTTTATAGAGGTGTCCATTAATAAGAAATCCTATAAAACCCAATATAAAGAACCATGCCGAGGTGTGTAACCAAGAATCAGATGCCCCCAAAAGGTAGATAACGCCTAAAACTATAGAGAGAATAAGTGAACCAAAGCCAAAAAACATTGCTTTTGCCCAGATGTCCATCTCTTTACGTACTGTTAGTTTATAGATGATGTAGATTTGATAAAGATAAAATCCTGCCCCTATAATGGTAATCAAATATCCAAGCCATTGTAGTATGTCAAGGCTAACCAACGCCCCTATAAAAACAATTCCTACCCCAATGGCTACAAGGTTAAAGCCTCGTTTAATGGGTGTCTCATCAAAACCATGAGCCAGTGAAAACATGGGTATAAGGGTTAATGAAAGACCCATAATGGTTAAAAGAACAAATCCACCTAAAACAGCATAAACATGTGCTTTGAGCATGGTATCTACATTAATAGAAATGGTTCCATTAAGACCCAAGGCAATGGCAAAACCTGTTAAAATACCAAGCAGAAGATAAGTATTACTAACAGCAATGGTTTTTACCGTCAGTGTATTGATTTCTGCTTTTTTAAGGGTGGCAAAGGCTTCAAGGGCAAAGATAATCATAGAGCTTAAAACCAGTAATCCACCATAAGAGAGTAGGGCAGGTTCTATCCAAAATCCTGCCACCATTATCAGTGTACCGATACCAAGCAGAGGTAAAATAACATAGTAGAGGTCAACAACGGCGTGACCAACTTCTAAAACCACAGGAATGAGTTGTGCCATGGCTCCAAAGATAATAACCATTACAAAACCAAGCAGAAAAAGGTGAACCCACCCTGCGACTGCCATCTCTTGATAGGCAAAAGAGCTATTAAATCCTATAAGGGCTATCATAGAAAATAGATAGAGTAATGCTCCTATTTTAAAAAATGGAGCAATCAGATCAAGAGGTGGTGCAAAATCTCGGGAGATGGCAAACATAATTTACCCGTGACAGCTGGTTTGATTTAAATCAGCTTTTTCACTCTCTCCTGTTTTATGAGAAAATACCAGTTTAACACGACCATCTTCTAACTTTTCATCGGTAATATTAAAGTTTGCACCAATCTTTTCAATCAATCCACCTGGTTTTTTGTGGTTAAGCATGACCAATTTTTTATTGGCATTATCAATTAGTTTTAGTCCTGCCATTGCATTAACCATTGGATCTGGAGGACCACATTTAGAGGTATCAAATTCAAAGTATTGGGTCTCTTCGATGGTGTAGGTAAAAAATGGTACGGTTGCACCCATTACTTCTAATTCAGTTTTTTCTATTTCAGACATATTATCTCCTAATTATTAAATTTTCTTATTATAATTATAAGAACTTAGAAAAAGCTTGATAAAAATCAAAAAAAGAGAGACAAACTACTTATTTTAATTTTTTTACGATATAAAATTATTAAAAAAACAAAGGTAATAAAATATGACAAATTTACACTATATAAAAGATGAAATGTTAGTACATGTACCTCTATGTACTCATGCCAAGCCAGAGAACGTTCTAATTATCGGTGGATGTGACAAGATTAAAGTAGAAGCAGAGAAGCATTATGGGTTGAGTGAAATTATTACGCTAACCGAGAATATAGACGAAGAGATGGCAAATTTTAAAGAGGATCATTTTGATGTAATCATCATTGCTGATAACTTTAGAGTTGATAGAGTTTTTTGGGGTTTATTAAATAAAACATTAAGTAGCAATGGAGTAGTAACAACCGTAGCAAGTAACATGCTAACCGAGCAAAAAAGTTTTGAGTCAGAACTTAAAACATTGGGTGAACTCTTTAAAGTGGTTATGCCTTACCGTTATGAGGGGTTAAATGGTGAAGTTGTGACTTCAAACAATTTACTTTTGGCTTCGCACACTTATCACCCAACAGCAGATATTAATCTTCAACGGGCTGATTTAACCGATGGATTTAACTACTATAACTCAGATATAGCCATTGGTGCTTTTCATCTGCCAACGGTAGTAAGAAAAGAGTTTTTAGGGTTAGTGAAACTCTAATGGCATTCAAGTATGCGGTCGCTTTGACAGGGGGCATTGCTACAGGAAAGAGTTCAGCAACCATGCTGCTGAGCCTCTTTGGATTTCGTTTTATAGACGCAGATAAGATTACCCATGCCATACTAGAACAACAGCATCAAAAGCTTATTGAGCTTTTTGGTGAAGAGGTGATTACAGGTGGTAAAGTTAATCGAAAAGCGATTGGTGTGGTTATCTTTGGAAATCTCGAAAAAAAGAGAAGCCTAGAGCAACTGCTTCACCCTCTTATTTATGCAGAGATAGAGCGACAATCAGAAGTGCAAGATAAGTTTGGAAACCCCTATATTATTGACATCCCCCTCTTTTTTGAGACCAATCGTTACCCCATAAATAGAAGTATGGTGGTCTATACACCGATAGAAAAACAGTTAGAACGACTAATAAAACGGGATGGTTTCTCTAAAGAGGAAGCATTACAAAGAATCAATGCTCAGATGAGTATAGAAGAAAAGAAACAAAAAGCCACTTATTTAATAGATAATAGTGGCGACTTAAAAGCCCTTCAGGACGAATGTGATAGAGTTAAAGAGGCAATTTTAGCTGATTTTTAGTTTTTAATAAAAGGTACTCTTGTGTTTCGTCTTTTTTCTCTTCTTTTTCTCTTCTCTTTACTGCTCTTGGGCAACTCTATTTTTATGGCAGATAAGGTGATTATTAAAAAATCAACTCGTATGCTCTACCTCTCTTCAGCAGGGGTAATATTTAAACGGTATCATGTCTCTTTGGGGGCAATTCCTATTGGAGCCAAAGAGTTTGAAGGGGACATGAAAACTCCTGAAGGTCTCTACAGTTTAGATTGGAGACAACTAAGTAAAACCTACAATAAATCAATTCATATCTCTTACCCTAACTCTAAAGATAGAGAGAATGCAAAAGAGTTGGGTGTCTCTGCTGGTGGAATGATTATGATTCATGGAACACCATCAAACTGGGGACTCTCACCCATTGGTGATTGGATGCCGATGCTTTTAGATTGGACAGAGGGGTGTATCGCCATGAGCAATGATGATATGGAAGAGGTCTGGGAGATGACTCAAAACGGTGTACCTGTATTTATTCTTAAGTGAAAAGAAAAGATGATGATTGACCTGTGTAGGTAAGTGTGAACAAAACTGTCCACACCTTATATTACTACTTGTAAATTTTAATAATGATACTCAACACCCATTAGAAAGGCTCGACCTGCTAGAGGTGCTGTCTCTTTTAAAAAAGAGATATGATTTGTTGCAACATCATCTGTTAAATTTTCACCTTTTAGCCAATACATGTTTAGTTGTAGTGTTGTCAAAAAGTCATGCTTACCTATAGAAGATTTATGATTTTTTTATTTAATTTTAACTGAATCGTATTTATCTATCTTTCGGGTCAATTTTTAAGGTGCTAACTGACCCCTAGATTGGGAAAAAAAGTAAAATAAAAAATATGACAATTTAATATCCTTATCATGTAAAGGGTTTTATGTGATAATGGTACGATGAGTTCAAAAAATCATAGTGGTAATGTCCCACCCAAAGAGAATCGTACTAAAAACGAAGCCATTGTTAACCACTTAACCTCTGCCACCCTAGAGGGATTAAGTGCTAAAGTTATAGAGGTAGAAGCCACGTTTACCAAAGGGCTACCTGCCTTTACGGTAGTGGGTTTGGCAGGAAGCGATATTCAAGAGTCCAAAGAGCGTTCAAAGTCAGCACTTTTGACCAACAATTTTAAATTTCCCCCTTTAAAAATTACGGTTAATCTAAGCCCTAGCGATATTAAAAAGAGTGGTACACACTTTGACCTTTCGATGGCACTGTTGGTGGCTATGCACAAAGAGAGAATAGAAGAGGACAATCTTTTTGTTTTTGGAGAGTTGGGTTTAGATGGTCGCGTGAAATCAAGCTCTACACTTTTTCCTCTTATCTTATCGCTTAAAGAGCAGGGTTTTTTAAAACGAGCGATGGTTCCAAGAGTTGCCATGAAACATCTTAGCCACATTGCAGGGGTTGATTTTATTCCTGTAGAGAGCCTAAGTGAAGCAATTGAACTCTTAAAGAGTAAAGCCTATACAGCATCAACCGAACAGTTCTCCTATACAGCAGATGTTTTAAATATTGGTGGTAAACGTTACTATGATGAAGTAATAATAGAGTTGGATTTTTTTGATGTTAAAGGGCAGGGGGTTGCAAAAAGAGCTTCACTTATTTCAGCCGCAGGAATGCATAACTTTATGATGGAGGGAAATCCAGGGTGTGGTAAGAGCATGATTGCCAAGCGTTTGAAAGATATACTCCCTCCACTACTAGAAGAGGAGATCCTCTCGGTTGCTAAACATCAGTTTTTAGATGGGGTTACCCCCAATTTTTTAGCCAAACGCCCCATGCGTTCGCCCCATCATACAGCAACGAGTGCTTCTATTTTTGGTGGGGGATCATATAAAGCACGAATTGGTGAAGTGGCATTGGCACATAATGGAATGTTGTTTTTTGATGAACTGCCACACTTTCCCAAAAATATTTTAGAGGCACTGCGTGAACCCCTTCAAGACAGAATGGTGAATATCTCTAGGGTTAACTCTAAAGTGGCGTATGAAGCAGATATTATGTTTGTCTCTGCCATGAACCCTTGTCCTTGTGGTAACCTTCTTTCTAAACGTAAAGCTTGTCGCTGTTCAGAACAAGAGATTAAGCGTTATAAGAATAGACTCTCTGACCCTTTCTTAGATCGTATTGACCTGTTTGTAGTGATGCAAGAGATTGGTGCTGATGACAAGCAAGATATGCGTTCTATTGAGATGAAGCAGATGGTTAACCAAGCATTTATCAGGCAAAAAGAGCGGGGGCAGATGCATCTTAATGGGAAACTGCGTGAAAACGAGATTGAAGAGTTTTGTAAACTCTCTACCGATGCCCAAAAGATTCTATTTTCGGCAATTGATCGTTTTGGACTCTCTCATCGAAGTTTGGGGAGCCTTAAAAAAGTGGCACGAACCATTGCAGATTTAGCAGATTCAAAAACTATTGAAAAAAATCATATCTTAGAGGCTTTGTCATATCGAAGACGAGAATCTACACGACTCTGACACATTTTTGGGGTATAATAAAGATTAAAAAAAGGATTTTATATGCGTAAGTTAACGCTATTGATGGTAGTGTTGGTCTCTGTTTTTTTTACTGCATGTGGTGGAACAGATGATGATTTTTATAATAATGATTCAGAGAGTAGTGCTAAAGTTTATGACATGTGGAAATATATGACACCCAACAACAGTTATGATATTGAGTATGATAAGTATGAGAATGGCAAGAAAATAGATTACTTTTTTGAAGTGACTATAGTATTCGAGAACGGTGTGGTTGAACGTACAAGTGGTGATGACCGAACCACTTTAACCCTTAATCAAAACTCAATTAAAATAGAAGAACCCGATGGGAATGTGGTGCAGGTTCAACGTTATGTCAAAATAGGAGACACCAATGTATTTAAATCTGCAACCATAAAATCATGTATTGCTGATGACTTTTTACGTAGTATCACCATTCATGGTTCAGAATTCTATAATGTTATTAAAGTGACCTGCCGAACAGAGGGAAGTTCTAGTGAACTCTACTATGCCTATGAAGAGGGTATTGTTTCGGTCTATAGAGATGATGGTAAAGTTAAAACTGAGATTGTCAAAGTAGATGAAAGACGGCTTCAATAGGAGAATAAACTGTTAGAAATAAAATATTTTTAATAGTTTTCAAAAAAACCTTGACAAGGATAAGCTTTTTGACTATAATTGCATTCCTTTTTCAGATAGAGTCTATCTAAAAAGTAAAATTTCGGAGTGTAGCGCAGTCTGGTAGCGCACCTGGTTTGGGACCAGGGGGTCGAAGGTTCGAGCCCTTTCACTCCGACCATTTAGATATTTAAAATTTCAATATAATAATTAGAACAGTAATTAATGGTAGGCGTAGTTCAGTTGGTAGAGCACCTGTTTGTGGCACAGGTTGTCGCGGGTTCGAGCCCCGTCGCCTACCCCATTGGTAGTTATGTAGGTAGCAACCTAAGATGAAGAAGCGCTAGTGGCTCAACTGGATAGAGCATCAGACTTCGGATCTGAGGGTTAGGGGTTCGAGTCCTCTCTGGCGTACCATCTTTTTATTATATAAACATGCACTCGTAGCTCAGCTGGATAGAGCACCCGCCTTCTAAGCGGGCGGTCTCAGGTTCGAATCCTGACGGGTGTACCACTTAATTTTAGTTAAAGTTTACTTCGGTAAAATTCGGCTTGAAATTACTTTTCAATGTTATGTGCGGATGTGGTGAAATTGGTATACACGCCAGACTTAGGATCTGGTGCTTCACGGCGTGGAGGTTCGAGTCCTCTCATCCGCACCATCTCAAAACCCCATAAAATAGGCATTTATAAGCTTTAAGTTAATATGAGGGGATACCTTAGGGGATACTCACACTCTAAAAACACCTAAAAATAACCTTGTTCTTGCTTTTTTTGTTTTGGCTCTTCTATCACTATCCCATTTTCTATACACTCTTTACATAAGCCATCTTTCATTTCTAGTGATGAAAAAATTTCACTACAACCTTTACACATGCCCATAATCTAAATCCTTTTATTTTAAGATAGAAATATTATTTAGAGTGATATCTACACGAAAGAAGTTCTTTTTTACTTTTCTTTGCTATTATCTATGATAATAACTTTTAATAGGAGAGATGATAGATGGAACTAAAATGTTATCCAGATAAAGAGGGTCTTTATGACCCAGAATTTGAACACGATGCCTGTGGTGTCGGTTTTGTTGCCCACCTAAAAGGGCAACAGTCTCATAATATTGTGAGTAAGGGTCTTGAACTCTTAGCAAATTTAGAGCATAGGGGTGCTGTGGGTGCAGAGACAAACTCTGGGGATGGGGCAGGTATCTTGACTCAGATGCCAGATAAGTTTATGCGACGGGTAGCCAAAGAGGCTTCGGATATTGATTTGCCACCGTTTGGTGAGTATGGGGTTGGGGTGGTCTTTATTCCACGAGACCCTGATGCCTATAGTGAAACACAGAGTATCGTAGAGCAGTGTATTGAAGAGTTGGGTCAAGAGTGTTTGGGTTGGAGAAAAGTTCCAACAGTCAATGAAACACTGGGCGAAACCGTTAAAGCGATTGAACCCATTGTCAAGCAGGTCTTTATTAAAAAAGCAGACGATATTGACAGTGATGCTTTTGAGCGAAAACTTTTTGTTATTAGAAAATATGCACAGGCAAAAGTAACCGCATCTCCTATAAATGGTACAGGGTACTTCTATATGCCCTCTATGTCACACCGAACCATCTCTTATAAAGGTCAGTTAATTACCGAGCAGTTGCCACTCTATTTCCCTGATTTAGGTGATGAAGATTATGAATCAGCCATTGCACTGGTACACAGTAGGTTCTCTACCAACACTTTCCCTTCATGGCCGTTGGCTCAACCATTTAGATATATTGCCCACAATGGAGAGATAAACACGCTTCGAGGTAATATTAACTGGATGAAAGCAAGACAGTCTCTACTTAGTTCTAAACTTTTTACCGATGATGAACTTGATAAAATCTATCCATTTCTTATTAATGAAGCCAAAGGGAGTGACAGTTCGGTACTGGATAATGTAATTGAGTTGTTGACCCTTGCAGGTCGTTCATTACCACATGTTATGGCGATGATGATTCCTGAAGCGTGGCGAGATGATGAGATGACCGAAGATAGACGAGCTTTCTATGAGTATCATGCTACCTTTATGGAGCCTTGGGATGGACCTGCATCGGTGGCGTTTACCGATGGTAAATTGGTCGGGGCAACACTTGATAGAAATGGGCTTAGACCTTCGCGATACTTTTTAACCAAAGATGATATTTTAGTAATGGCTTCAGAGCAGGGAGCCTTAGAGTTTCCTGCGGAAGATATTGTATTAAAAGGGCGACTACAACCAGGAAAAATGTTTGTAGCCGACTTAGAAAAAGGTGAAATTGTCTCTGATGCAGTGATTAAAGAGCAGATTGCCACAGCCTATCCTTATAAAGATTGGATAGAGAAACAGAAGATAAACCTAGATGACTTGCCTCTTAACCATGATATTTGGCAACCCAACTACGAGACCGTTCTACAGCGACAGAAGTGTTATGGGTACACAATGGAAGATTTAAAAACCATTATCACTCCCATGGCAAATGATGCCTATGAAGCGACAGGTTCTATGGGGAATGATGCCTCTTTAGCTGTTCTATCACACCGTTCACTTACCCTCTATAACTACTTCCATCAGCTCTTTGCACAGGTGACCAACCCACCAATTGACCCAATTCGTGAAGAGTTGGTGATGTCACTAACTTCGTATATCGGTTCCCAAGGTAACTTGTTCCAAGAGGTAGACGAAGATAGAAACTTTATTAAGCTTTCAACTCCTATTTTAGACAACAAGCAGATTGCTAAACTTAAAGGGTTAGAGAAGTTTAACTTTAAAACTAAAAGTATCAGTATTCTCTTTAATGCCACGAAGCAAGGTGATATGAAAGAGGCTTTGGAGCGAGTTAAAATTGAAGCGAGTGAAGCAGTAAAGAGTGGATATACGGTAATTATCTTATCTACTAGAGGGGTTAGTGATACTTTAGCCCCAATTCCAACACTACTCGCCACCTCGGCTGTTCATCAACACCTTATCGCAGAGGGAACACGAACCAGTTGTGGGTTGGTGATTGAGTCTGCCGAGCCACGAGAGATTCACCACTTTGCCACACTGATTGGATATGGAGCCAATGCTATTAACCCTTTCTTAGCATTTGAGACCATTGAAGACATGCGAAATCGAAAACTAATTCGTGAAGATTTAAGCCAAAATCAAGCAGTGGCAAACTACATCACTGCCATTGGTAAAGGTATCTATAAAATTATGTCAAAAATGGGTATCTCTACCATTCGTTCTTATACAGGAGCTCAAATATTTGAAGCCGTAGGTTTGGGTGATGATTTGGTAGAGAAGTATTTTAAAGGAACCCCTTCAAGAATTGGTGGAATTGATATTGATACCTTGGAGCAAGAGACACTCCTTTGTCACTCTTTGGCCTATCCAAAACAGATAATTGAGTCGAATGGTTTGGGTGTAGGAGGGCAGTATGCTTACCGTCAAAAAGGTGAAAATCATCTTCTTTCACCAGAGAATATTTTCTTGTTACAACAAGCGACCAAGAACAACTCTTATGCCACTTTTAAGCAGTATACTAAAACGGTAGATGAGCGTAATGAGGACTTTATTACGCTAAGAAGTCTACTTGATTTTAACAAGCAAAAACCTATTAACATTGATGAGGTTGAGCCTGTTGAAGAGATTATGAAACGCTTTGCAACAGGGGCGATGAGTTACGGCTCTATCTCAAAAGAGGCACATGAGACCTTGGCAATTGCAATGAACTCTATTGGAGCAAGAAGTAATACGGGTGAGGGTGGAGAAGACCCTAAGCGATTTGGAACCAATAAAAACTCTAAAATTAAACAGGTTGCTTCGGGGCGATTTGGGGTAACAGCAAATTACCTTATTAATGCAGAAGAGATACAGATAAAACTGGCTCAAGGGGCAAAGCCTGGTGAGGGTGGACAGCTTCCTGGGGATAAAGTTGATGAGATTATTGGAGCAACACGACACTCTACCCCTGGGGTAGGGCTTATTTCACCACCACCACACCATGATATTTATAGTATTGAGGACTTAAAACAGTTAATTCATGACCTTAAAAATTCCAATGTGAATGCTCGGATTAACACCAAGTTGGTGTCCGAAGTGGGCGTTGGAACCATTGCTGCAGGTGTGGCAAAAGCCTACTCAGATGTGATTTTGATTTCAGGTTTTGATGGAGGGACAGGAGCATCTCCTCAAACTTCTATTAAACATGCAGGGCTTCCGTGGGAACTTGGACTCTCTGAAACCCATCAAACCTTGGTGAAAAATGGTCTACGAGGTCGAATTGTATTACAAACCGATGGACAGTTACGTTCGGGTCGAGATGTGGCGATTGCAACACTGCTTGGTGCTGAAGAGTGGGGGATTGCGACCTCTGCCCTTATTGTTGAGGGGTGTATTATGATGCGTAAGTGTCACCTTAACACTTGTCCTGTAGGGATTGCAACCCAAGATAAAGATTTAAGAGCCAAATATACAGGAAAACCTGAACATGTGGTGAACTTTGTACACTTCTTGGCAACTGAATTGCGAGAGATTATGGCAGAGCTTGGATTTAAAACCATTGACGAGATGGTGGGGCGTGTTGATAAGCTTAAGGCCAGAGAGGGTGTCAAGCACTGGAAAGCCAAACAGCTTCATCTTGAAAAACTGCTCTACCGTATGTATGTGCGAGAAGAGGACAATACCTTTAAAAATATGGAGCAAAACCATGGGATTGAAGAGGCATTGGACAATGAGCTTATCGAAAGTATGCAAGAGGCAATAGCCAATAAAACGCCCATCAAAAAAGAGATAAAATTACGCAATATCAATCGAACTGTAGGAACCATGCTCTCAGCAGAGATGACACGAAAATATGGTGAAACAGGTCTACCTGATGATACCATGGTGATTAAAGCCAACGGTACAGCAGGTCAAAGTTTTGGAGCATTTGTGAACTCTGGAATTACCTTTGAAATCGAAGGGGATGCCAATGACTACTTTGGAAAAGGGCTTTGTGGTGGTAAGTTGATTCTTTATCCACCTGCCAATTCAACTTTTGAAGCCAACGATACGGTTATTTTAGGAAATGTTGCCTTTTATGGTGCGACCAGTGGTGAGTCCTATATTTATGGTTTAGCAGGTGAGCGATTTTGTGTAAGAAACTCAGGTGCTAATGTGGTTGTGGGTGCGATTGGTGAGCATGGTTGTGAATATATGACAGGTGGTCGCGTAGTGATTTTGGGTGAGATTGGTAAAAACTTTGGAGCAGGTATGAGTGGTGGAATTGCTTATATCTATGATGAAAATGATACGCTATCTCGACGAATCAATAAGGGGATGGTTGACCTTGATAGAGTTGAGACGCAGGAAGATTCTGATGAAATTCGAGGATTGATTGAAAATTATGTTAAATATACAGGCTCGAAAGAGGCGAATGATATTTTAGAAGATTGGGAGAGTGCCAAAGCTAAATTTATCAAAGTAATGCCAAGAGACTATAAACGCGTTCTAAACGAAAAAAAGAAGGAGCAGTAGTTATGGGAAAAGTAACAGGATTCAAAGATTATGAGCGAAAAAATTTCAGACTCGCTCCCGTGGTGGAGCGTATCAAACACTATAATGAGTTTACCACACCTCTAAACCAAGAGGATATAGAAGAGCAGAGTGCCAGATGTATGGATTGTGGGGTTCCTTTTTGTCACAGTAACTACGGTTGCCCTGTGGGAAATATTATTCCTCAGTTTAATGACCAAGTTTATAGAGGTCAATGGGAGGGTGCTTTTAGAACGCTAATGAGTACCAACAACTTCCCTGAGTTTACAGGTCGTGTTTGCCCTGCACCTTGTGAGACGGCTTGTGTTTTGGGTCTTAATGAGACGGCTGTTGGAATTAAAAATATTGAGTTTTCTATTATCGAAAAGGCTTACGCCGAAGGGTGGATGAAACCTCAAATTCCAAAGAGTAGAACAGGAAAATCAGTAGCTGTAATAGGCAGTGGCCCTGCAGGAATGGCAGTTGCCAATCAGCTTAATAAAGCAGGTCATATGGTAACTGTTTATGAGAAAGATTCACGAATTGGTGGACTCATTCGTTACGGTATCCCTAACTTTAAACTCGATAAACAGAAGGTTGTTCAGCGACGCGTTGATTTGATGGCAGAAGAGGGCATTAAGTTTGTAACCGATGCCAATGTGGGTGTGGATATTGCTGTAGCTGATTTACAAAAAGAGAACGATGCCGTTATTATCACCACAGGAGCAGGAAATCCAAGAGATTTACCAATTGAGAACAGAGATGCCAACAATATTCACTTTGCAATGGAGTTTTTATCTCAAAGTAATAGCCGAGTAGAGGGTGAAAGATTTTCAAATGAAGAGGAGATTTTAGCCACCGACAAACATGTCGTGGTGATTGGTGGAGGAGATACAGGAAGTGACTGTGTCGGTAACTCTATTCGTCAAGGTGCTAGAAGTGTGACCCAAATTGAGTTGATGCCCAAAGCTCCTGATAAGCGAACCGATGATATGCCATGGCCAACCTACCCAAGAGTCTTTAAACTCTCTACCTCACAAGCTGAAGGGGCAGAATTAGACTTTAATGTCTTGTCAAAATCATTTATTAAAGATGAAAACGACAAGGTAACAGGCATCAACTGTGTGCGAATAGAGTGGGAAGGACGAGGATTTAACGAGATAGCAGGAACAGAGTTTATACTTAAAGCCGATTTGATTCTTTTGGCAATGGGATTCCTTGGACCCCTGCAAGATGATGTAATTAAAGAGTTAACACTCGATACTGATGAGCGAAGTAACATTAAAACCATTGGTTTTGCCACCTCTGTAGAGGGTGTTTTTAGTGCAGGAGATAGCCGACGAGGGCAATCTTTGGTCGTTTGGGCAATTCACGAAGGTCGTGAGTGTGCTGTTGAAGTAGATGAGTTTTTAATGAATAACAAAAGTATGCTAAATTGTAAGAGTCGTTCTTATTGTGAGTTGTAGAGAATAAAAATTCTGCACAACTAGGAAACAATGGCTTTAGCCTCGTCTATTATTTGACACGACTAAAGTCTGAGTTTCCTAAAAAATGTCAATTATTTATGCTCTCTTTCGTAGCAATTTTTTTAATGATTGCAGGGTTGTTAATAATCATCTTTACTAATCCAAACATCTTATTTCTTTTCATGGTTTACTTCTGTTTATTATAGCTAAAAAAAACTATACTCTTTAATCTTGTATTCGGTTTGCTGTGGTACTATTTTAAAACGATTAAATTTAAAAAAGGAATATGTTTATGAAGAAAGTAGGATTTGGATTGGTGGGTTTGATGGTTCTTGCAACCCTCTATTATTTTACATTGGGTTCCACTCAAATTATTGAAGAGATGAAAAAAGAGATTAATAAAGAGATACAAATTTTAAAGGTCTCGGGATTTACCATTGACGATAGAGAGGTTAAAGAGAAGCGTGAACAGTTTACCATTACCTTAGAAGATACTCCTAAAGTAGCCCAACATTTAGCACAACAAAATATGGGAGTTACACCAGATATAGAGATGTTAAAAGGTTTAAAAATTGGTATCGAGATAACGTATTTACCCACTGCTTTTGATGCCATTGCCATCAAGATGACTCCTCTAAATCTTCCCACTAATTTTTATACGCTTGTTGACCCCATTCAAAAATCATCACTACAACAGCTAGAGAAGATGATTGAACAGAAGGTATTTGTCGCACATGTTAAGATTAATAGATCGCTCTCGGACTTTACAGGTCATTTTAATGATATAGATCAGAAGATTTTGGGTGAAGGGAATCTTTCTGTATTGAGTAGTCAAGGATTTACGTTTAAGGGAACCATTGAGGATGAGCAGATAAAGAGTGTGACACAAGTGTTAAAAAGGCTCTCTTACCGTATAGAAAACGAACTACAGATAGAGCTTTTAAATCTTAAAAGTACCCTAGTTACATCTATGGAGAGTAATCAAACGCATGTTGATTATAGTATTGAATCACTAGAATTTAGTGCAGAGAATAGAGAAAAATTTTATCTATTTGCAAACAATATAATAGGTACATCTAAAGATACACTTCAACAGAAACTTTTGAATAATCAGAGGCAATTTGAAATTGCTGAACTTAACATAAGCATTGAAAAAGAGCAACATATATTTCAAAAAATTCAGCTTAATACTGCAATGAACAACATTAATATTGAAGCGATAGAGAAGTTTAACCGTCTCTCTTCCCAAAATCTTGGAGCCAGTGAGCAGATGAAAAAAATGATGCCGATACTTAAAGAGATAACCGATTCAGATAGTTCGATTGATATTTCAAAATTTTCTATAGATACGATTGTTAGTCAGGGTAAAGTCTATAATGGTTTTAAGCTAAAAGCATTGGGAAGTATTAATAAAGCGTTTGATTGGAATGAGATAGAGAAATCTCCTTTTGCACTGCTTGGTCTTTTTAATGTCAAAGCCAACCTTGAGGTCTCTAATGAGATTATGGCAACCATCGCTCAAGATCCTAAAGCGATGATGTTTATGCTCATGGTACAACCCAAAGATAATAATGGTACCAAAATTTTTGATGTAGAGTACCATCAAGGTTCACTTAAAGTTAATGGTAAACCATTTATGTAAGAGGTGTTATAAGTAACTGCAACAGTAGTCGGTAACGCTCTTTACATTGATTTGAAAACGACTGTTTGCAGGAACACTAAAGCTCTCTCCACCTTTAATGGTGACCCACTCATCACTATCGGGGAGTTTTACTTCAACTTCACCAGAAGTTATCTCCATAAGCTCTGCTGACTCGGTACCAAATCCATATTCACCTGCTTGCATGTATCCCAATGTTTTTTTGCTCCCATCGGCAAAAATTAGTGTGCGACTGGTTACATCTCCATTAAAGTAGCTGTTTCCCTCTAGTGCTACAGTTACATTTTCAAAATTCATCTTTTTCCTTTAATCTATAATGAGTAATTATTATATCCATATTTCTACTCATCACTATCTTTAATCTCTTTATTGTCCATGGTTAACATATTGGTGATACCCAATGCCTCTTTTATCTTGGCTTCTATCTCATCTCTTAAAGCAGTATCTTCTTTAAATTTAACTTTTACATTCTCTTTTCCTTGCCCCAATTTGCCCTCTCCATAAGAGTACCATGCACCTGATTTATCAATAATATCAAGCTTTACACCATAATCGACCAGCTCTCCTTCTTTTGAGATACCCTCACCAAACATAATGTCAAACTCTGCTTGTCTAAAGGGTGGGGCGACTTTATTTTTAATAACTTTGGCTTTAACACGGTTACCAATTTGTGACTCACCTTGTTTGAGTGTGGCAATTCTTCTTATATCAATTCTAACCGAAGCATAGAACTTAAGGGCATTCCCTCCTGTCGTAGTTTCTGGGCTGTTGTGTACAATAATACCATTTCTAATACCTCCAACCATATAATTTTTATTATCTTCAACCGAAATATCAAACTTTCTCTTTTTCCTCATTTGTCTATTAGATGCTTCCCTGATTTCCCTTATCTCAACATAATCTTTTTTAATTTTAGGAGAATTTTCGAGTTGAAACTCTACATATCTGCCTCTATATTTTTCAGGTAATTTATACTGCATAGATGGAGGAATATAAGAGGCTATAATCTCTGCTAAACTATCTGCTGCTTTAACAGTAAACATAATATTTCCCTCTTTATGAAAAGCAGAAATTCCATCTATATTTGTTCTCTTTTTTAGGTTATCTACTATCTTATTAAGTAAAGTATTTTGATTTTTAAATCTTTTTATAGATAGATTTGTTCTACTGTGACCATTACTATTATCATAATGTCCATCATCCATAAACCAAAGAGCCAAACTTAAATCAGAGTAGTTATTCTCTAACATATAGAGTGGATTTCTTTCGCCCAACTCTCTTTTAATTTTAGCAAACTCATAAGTAAATTCACTATCATATCTAAATCCTCTGTCAATTTTAATCTCTTTAAACTCTAAAAATTTCTCTAGTTTATCAAGCTTCCAGTTGAGATAATCACTATTGTGATTGTCTTGAAGTTTAAGATTGGCTGTATTCTTATCTCTTATACTTAGTCTACTATCTCCAATAAAGATACCTCTTAAAAAATCTCCATAACTAGCATTAATCGTCTCTGTATATCTACTGACAAGTTGATCTTCAAAACTAATCTCTTCAGCCTTTTTCCATCCACTATCTGTTAAAATTTTATGATTTTGAGTACAAGTAAAACCAAATCTATCTCTGCCGTCTATAGATTGTGTCTGAATATGTATAAACTCACTACTATTTTCTACTTTACCATTATCATGCCAATCAATAATAGGTTTTATCTCTATCTCTCCACTCTTCTCATTTACGCTATAGACATCTCCCTTAATTTGATTATCAACAACTTCTCCAATAGGGATACTTCTGCCATCTACAAAATTTATAAGTGTATCATAATGGAAACATCCATAACCCATCATTCCAATTTTCATACGCAGTTGATTGATAAAGATAACCGTGGTATTGGTTTTGTGTAGAATGGCGGTGAGTTTTCGTAGGGCTTTACTCATTAATCTGGCTTGAAGACCGACTTGTATATCACTCATTTCACCCTCTATTTCAGCTTTTGGGGTTAGTGCTGCTACAGAGTCTACAACGATTAAATCTACAGCACCTGAACGTGCTAAGGTCTCTAATACATCGAGTGCTTGTTCTCCAAAATCGGGCTGAGATACCAGAAGGTTTTCGACATCTACCCCTAAGTTTTTGGCATAGAGTATATCCAGTGCATGTTCAGCATCAATAAAAGCACACACCTTATCATCGGCTTGAGCTGAAGCAGTAATTTGAAGTGCCAGTGTTGTTTTTCCTGAACTCTCTGGTCCATAAATTTCGATAACTCTTCCCTCTGGAACACCACCAATTCCAAGAGCCATATCTAAGCCCAATGAGCCTGTGCTAATGGCAGCAAGGGGTTCAATATTTTTATCACCCAACCGTACGATAGTTCCTTTTCCAAATGTTTTATCAATCTGTTTTAGTGCCATATCAAGTGCTTTTTGTTTGTTTGCATCCATTGTTTTTTACCTAACCTTATTTTTTTTATTCTGTTAGCATTCTAACAGATTTTTAGGAATAGAACCAAGAATATTGCAAATTGTCATATTTTTGTTAAAAATCTACTTGAACTAAAAATTTCAATATAATAGCATATTCAATAATAAAAAAATTAACTTAAAATTATAATTTCTATTATTATTTATTTTTGAAAGAAAATTTCAGTTTGGAACTGATGGCTTCAGCCTCGTTCTCTTCAAATTGTGAAAGATATGCTCTTTCAAAAAAAATACTCTCTCTCGCACACGCAAATGGATTTAATGGCATATTTTGTTAATCTTGCCTATTGGACGATAATCGTTGAAGGGTACTGTGTGATTGCTACCAAAAAAATAATGTCTGATTTGCCTGAAATGGGTCAAAAAACCATCGAAGCTTCACTTAAAAAGCTGAAAGAGGTGGGCTTAATAGAAACCACGATTGTAGAGGTTAAAGTTTGGAATGGAAACCCACGAATTTGGGGTTTAAAATTGACCGAAAAAGGTAAAGAGNNTAAAGAGCTAGAAGCAAAAATTGAGCAATTAACGGTTGATACCGAAGAGAAGAGCGAAGAGGGTCGAAAACGGAGCGTTCAGACCCAAACCACGGAGGCGAAGCCCTCCGACTCCGAGTTTGTAGGTTTTATTAACGTTATCAAAAAAACGTTTGGAACATCAGGTGAACCCATTTGTAACTTTGTGCCAACATGGATGAAAGAGACCACTTTTTATATTAACAGCTACAACAAATTGGCACTGGTTAGCCCAAAAGGGGAATATAAACAGCTTACTCACCCCCTACAAATTAACCATTTTTGGCATTGGCTTTTTGAGCATCAAGAACGGGTAGGAAAAGTAATTGATTTTATAAAACCTTTGGACTTAAAAGCGTTAAAAGAGCGATATTTAGGAGTTGAAATGGTGTTGGCTAAAACAGAGTTTACTCTTGATGATTTCGTGGCTGTAGAAAATGGGGTGAAGATGAAGTTACGGAACCAAAGCAACAATAAAATAGGGTTATTTTGAAGTGTTGTAGTTAAATTTGGGATCGGAAGGCTTTGCCAAATATCAATGAATTCTTGTAGGGGCAATCCCCTGTGGTTGCCCTAATATTCAGGTAGCCAGAAGGGCGTACTCCTACAAGTTTATTAGTTAAGATTTTCAGATAGGTAAATATTGGAACTGTTTGCCTCTTCTGTTTTTATGGACTCTTGAATAAATTTATCATATCCATAAATATCTTTTCTAAAGAAGATCAATTCATTGCGTTTAAAAACAGTGAAATAGGTAGTTTGTATCGATAATTTTTTAGTAAATTTAAGCACTTTATTTTTTAAATTGTTTCGATAAAAATCTATTTTTTTCACATCTTGACTTTTTAGTCGAGGTTTTAAAATCTCTAAGAGTTCAAATGGTCTCTGAATACGCATACATCCTGAACTGTAGACTCTATAGCGACGGGCAAAAAGCGATTTGTTGTCGGTATCATGAAGGTAGACAGAGTATTTATTAGGAAACATAAATTTAATACGTCCTAAGGCGTTATTATCACCTGGGTATTGTACAAAACGATAAGGGATATGACCACTATTTTTATCTTGATAAGGGAGCAGTTTCTCTACTTTAAAGTCTTTAATCTCTTTTTTGTCTTTCCACCCTTTAAAGACATGAATATTGTTCTCTTCTAAATAGTCAGGATGCTCTATCATGGTTGGGATTAAATCTTTTCTAACCAAACTTTCTGGGATATTCCAATTGGGGTTGAGTTCAAGGTAGGTCATGCTACTGGCAAAAATAGGTGTGGGTCGTTGGCCTCGACCAATAACAGCATTTATATGTAAAATAGAGACATCATTCTTGTAATAATCCATGGTAAAATCGGGGATATTGACCATGATATGCTCTTTTGGAAAAGTGTTGGGAAAAACTTTAAGTTTATCAAGATTGGTAATAATACTCTCGACCAATAGATCAATTGGTTTATTAAAATAATAGATGGTTACTTTATCAATTAAGTTATTCTCTTCTAAGTTAAAACGTCGTTTATAACTACGGATGGACTCTTGTAGTTTGCTATCAAACTCCTCACTATAGTGGGCTTCTCTTTGATAGTCTCCACTTATGACCAAACGCTCTTTAATGGCTGGAATACGTTTATTATACTCACCATATTTAATATCTTTACCATAAGGAACTTTAGGCAACTCCCCCATGTTTTCATACCGTTGTAGTGCCTCAATTAACTCTTTATGATGTTTCGACAATGGGGTTAACGAGTGAAGAAATGAATCAATATTCTGATTGACAATAGCATTAAAGAGTTCAGAAGAGGAGGGGTTTGATTTTGTGACCATCTCCCAATGGGCTTTAATATCTTTGCTCTCTTTCAATCCTTCTAATTTTTGAGAAACCTTTTTCCAATCAACATCACTATGAACAATAAAGTTGGCAAGGGCAATATAACTTTTGGTTAAGGCAATATCAAGTTGTGTCAACTCCTCAATATCTTGTTCAAGATTCATATCGTTGTGTAAGAGATAACTGTATTGACCAATAGTATCTTGATAAAAATTCTTATGTTTATAGTTAAAATAGGAATTTTGAAGTGCATCGCTAAGGGTATGAAAGTTTTTAGCATGACCTATCCACAGAGGACGATTGGCATTCAGGCTGTACAACGATTTAATATGGTCTGGCTCACTCTCTATTTTGGCTTGAAGATGATCATCAAGCTGTGAAGACCAAAGAGAAGTCATCAGTAGTAGTATAAGTAGTATCTGTTGCAAAATAATCCCCAGTAGTAAAATTTAAAAAATATGTTTAAAAACTTAGGGAGTTAAATTCTTAGAGATATTTTAAAATGATTGTGAGATACGTGAGTATATAATTTGTCAAGCAAGAAGAGCTTGACAAATTGATAGAATATAACGATTAGAAGTTATATTTAAGACCAAGGTTTGCACCCCAAGTAGAGTTGGTTCCACCGTAATTTCTTAGGTAGTTTACCACATCTGTAAATACTGAAATATTTTCTGTTACACCATAATCAAGACCTGCTCCAAAAGAGAAACCACTGTTGTCTCCATCAAAAAGTCCAACATCTGACATATTTATCATAGAGTAACCCAATAAACCATAAAGGTTAATATCATCAGTTACATCATAATTTGGTTTCAAATAAACACCAACTTGCTGAAGTGCATCGTTATTATTATCCTCTCCACTAACAGCCATTGATGCTCTAAGCTCTGCACCTAGGTAATCCATAAAATCATAACCAATAAGAGCTGTAATACCTATTTGTCTATCTTGTTGATTTTCATCAGCAAAAAGGTTGACTCTGTCGTCAAGTCTAACAGCCATTAATGAAGCCGCAATACCTGCATAGAAGTTACCAGCACTAGCAACCACTGGTGGTACTACTTTTTTCTCTTCTTTTTTCTCTTCTTTTTTCGTATTATCAATAACAACAACTGGTGGTCGTGTTACCTCTGCAACTGCAGGTGCTACATACTGCTCATCACCTGCAACTTCAGCTGCAACTTCAGCTGCAACGTAATCTCCTGTTTCAAAGGTCGTTGGACCACCAATATCTCCACCTGCAAAACTCATACTGCTTAGTGCAGCAATCGCGATAATTGAACTTTTTAATTTCATGACTAATCTCCTTGTATTGTTTGTAAAATTCACATAAGTATAACATAATTTTTGTATAGAAATAGTATAAAGCTTATAAAATTTATTAAGAAAGTAATTTTATTGATTTTTTCTGTTTCTAGCTGTTATGAAATAGCCGTTTCAAACAGGTATTGATGCTCTTTTGGAAGTGTTGTATAAAGTTTTCGTGCTAAATTTTGAATCTCCCACAATGCACTTTTATTGCTTCTTAACTCTATAAAATTTTGTAAACTACGGGCATTGATTGTCCATGTTAATTCGGTTTTATAGCTCTCGGGAAGACAAAATTTAGCAATATCATTGGAGACTCCTGCTTGTAGAATCTTTTGTAGATTATTTAGAGCTTCAATGGATGCTGTGTCAACCATGCTGTTACCCGTTAAGACAATAAACATTTTAGCCCGTTCATAGTCTTGTTCGTCAAAAGGTTCACTATTTTTAAGCTCCTTAAGTGTATATCGGGTACTTTTAACACTGGGACTGGCTATTCTATGACGTGCTAATTCTTGAAGCAATGCTCGTGAAACACCTTGAATATAAAAGGTATAGACCAAGTGTTCAAGGGTTGAAGCGTGTTTGTATTTATTACCTACTCGGTCTATTAAAGCCTTGTCTTTTTCGCCCCCTTCATCGCTTTTTTCAAAACTCTGCCAACAGGTACGAATGGCATGAGCACAGACTTCTAAAGGGGTATGATGCTTTAGTGTAACTTTCATGATGAACTCCAAAAATATTATTGCGACTATTATAACTAAAATATTATACTAAACTCTTTTCGATATAATTCGCGTAATTTTATTTACACTATAGGAAATCTTTAATGCAAAAAATTAAAAATATTGCCGTAATCGCTCACGTTGACCACGGTAAAACAACACTTGTTGATCAACTTCTTCAACAGTCTGGAACTTACGCCGCACACCAAGAGGTTCAAGAGAGAGCCATGGACTCTAACGACATCGAAAAAGAGAGAGGAATTACGATTCTTTCTAAAAATACGGCTATTACTTATGGTGATCATAAGATTAACATTATTGACACACCTGGTCACGCCGATTTTGGTGGTGAAGTTGAGCGTGTTCTTAAGATGGTTGATGGTGTACTTCTTTTGGTTGATGCACAAGAGGGTGTTATGCCTCAGACAAAATTTGTTTTGAAAAAAGCAATTGGTTTTGGTCTGATTCCTGTTGTTGTTATTAATAAGATAGATAAAGATGGTTCTGACCCTGATAGAGTAATGGACGAAGTTTTTGATCTTTTGGTAGCACTTGATGCCAATGAAGATCAGCTTGAATTCCCTGTGCTTTACGCTGCTGCTAGAGATGGTTATGCAAAATGGGAGATGGAAGATGAGAACAGAGATATGACTCCACTTTTTGATGCAATTATTGAAAAAGTTCCTTACCCTAAGGGTTCACCTGATGCTGATACACAAGCACAGGTATTTACACTTGATTCTGATAACTTTGTAGGACGTATTGGTATTACCCGTATTTTTAATGGTAAAGTTAAAAAAGGTGATGAGTATCTTTTGGTTAAAGCATGTGGTGCAAAATCAAAATCAAGAATTTCTAAACTGATTGGTTTTAAAGGTCTTGAGAGATATGAGATTGCAGAAGCAGAAGCTGGAGATATTGTAGCGATTGCTGGATTTAATGATATTGATGTTGGAGATTCTATTTGTGATAAGTCTAACCCCGTAGCACTTGATCCTATGCACGTTGAAGAGCCTACACTTTCAGTTATTATGTCGGTAAACAATGGACCATTGGCTGGACAAGAGGGTAAACACGTTACTTCAAACAAAATTTTAGAGCGTCTTGAAAAAGAGATGGAGACAAACATTGCTATGCGTATGGAACCACTAGGCGATGCATCTTTCAAAGTTTCAGGTAGGGGTGAACTTCAAATTAGTATTTTAGCAGAGAATATGAGACGTGAAGGTTTTGAGTTTATGTTGGCCAGACCAGAAGTTGTTGTAAAAGAAGAAAATGGTGTTAAAATGGAGCCATTTGAACACTTGGTTGTTGATGTTCCTGCTGAGTTCCAAGGGGTTGCTATTGAGAAACTTGGAAAAAGAAAAGCAAACATGACACAACTTACACCAATGCCTGATGGTACTGTAAGGTTAGAGTTTGAAATTCCTGCACGTGGTCTTATTGGGTTTAGAAATGAATTCCTTACAGA
>DCAF01000016.1:25679-33560 GCA_002311915.1 Sulfurovum sp. UBA1140
AACCCACTTAAAGGTAAAGCTTTAACAAATATGAGAACATCAGGTACTGATGAAGCTGTTAAGCTTGTTAAGCCAAGACAAATCACGCTTGAATCTGCTATGGAGTGGATTGAAGATGATGAGCTTATTGAGATTACACCTCTTAGTGTAAGAATTCGTAAAAAATCTCTTGATCCAGTTGTTCGTAAAAGAGCAGCTAGAGATAAGAAAAACTCTAAGTAGTATTTAAATATTTTAGAGGAATCAGCATTAAGTCTGACTCCTCTAGCCCTTCATTTTTTTTCAAGCATATTTTATTATATTTTTGTTACTATCACTTATCATATATATTATATATGGTTATTTGAAAATAATTTATATTAAAAAAGCTTCAATGCATTAAAGAGAGCATTGATAAAAATGTTACCTTAGATGAGAATATTAAGATTATCAAAGAGAAACTTCATCATGATAAGTATGAGATTATGCTCTTTTTAAAGACACTTAATAAATTTATTATTATTGATGGATGTTCTTATCGGGATTATGCTGAGACGAGGTATCCTTGGAGATAGATAATGAAAAACCTGCATACCAAACTGGAAAAATATGCTCAAAAGTGTGACGAGGTATTTAGGAGAGTTGATACTAACGAAAAGCTAAAAGGAGTTTTATGGCAGAGAGGAAGGGATTCGAACCCTCGATGAGTTGCCCCATACACGAGTTCCAGTCGTGCGCCTTCGACCACTCGGCCACCTCTCTATTGGTTGAAGAGCAGAATTATAGCAAATAGTTTTTAAAAACTACTAAATTTAATCTTTTATAAGTTATCTTTGGTTATTATGGCATTGCCTCTTTTAGACCTATGCAATGGCATTGGTGGACAATGGGTCAGGATGGGAACATAGCAGCCCACCTACCTTTGCTGTGTGCCGTAGGGATCTGGAAGGGGTATTTTTACTCCTTTTTTTAATTCTCATTATTAATAATAATCCACTCATAAAATGGCAATGCTTCAAACTCTATATTTTCAATTTTAAACTCATAATGATTCGTAACTGTTACAATATAAACTTTCTGAATATGATTTTTTTTATAATGAGCAAATCGTCCATGTGCTTTTTTCCATAGGCTCTCTTCCGTCTGAAAAGGAGCAGGAATAATGAGTTGATGGATTTTGGTTAAATACCCTATTGTCCCAAAAGAGTTAAACTCTATTTTATGTTTAATAAGCGATAGGGCAACCATGGTGTCAAACTGTTTAGGGAAGCTTTGGGTAAGTGTTAAATATTTTGCCAATGCAAAATCAAAAAATAACAATTTTTTTTGGCTTGGATTAATTTTATCGGATATAAAGGTGATAATTCTTTTCTCGTTAAATATCTGTATCTGTTTATAGATAAGATCTTTTGAAATTTTGTATCGCTCTTTAGCATAGGTATAGAGTTGAAATGTGGTAATGGTTGCACCGTTGAAGTGTGCCAAGACATTAAGCAATTTTTGTTCGGATTCATTAAAATGACTCTGAATAAAGTTTTGAAAGAGTTGCTCTTTGGGTACGGATTGAATGGCAAGTGCAGGAAGGGTTCCTTGTCGTAAAAAAAGATTAAATATTTGTGTTTCAGAGCCTCGTTTTTGAAAAGAGAAAAACTCTTCATAGTCAAGGAGTGGAAGTTCAAGATTTTCAAATGATGCTTCATAATTGTAAAATCTATCAGAGACAATAATAATCTTTTTAGCAGAGGGTAAAAACTCAAAATACTCATGTTGATAATGGTCTAAGATGAGCAATTCAATTTTGTTGGCTTGAATAAATCCTTCTACATCCTCTTCCATCATGTCTCGGAACTGAAACTTTGGATCTAAGAAATCAATATAGAGAACATCTTCAGGGTCATAATGCATCATGTAATCAAGAACCAGTGAACTTTTTCCTGAAGCAGGGGAGCCATACACAAGTATTTTATCTTTTTGAGGAATATTAAATTTACGTTGATGGTAAGTAGAGATGCTATTGTTGCGGTCATAAAAGTATTCTAAAAGTTCCATTGAATGCTCCTTGTAGAGTAGATTATAACAAACATATTAATATTTTCCTTTTAAAAAGGAAACAAAATTCAGAAAGAGGAGAGTTTTATCTTAAAACAACTCTCCTCTAAAAGTTAATCAAGGTACAATACGACTCCAAATTTTAGTTAAGGAAGCCATGCGTATTGGTAAACTTAACGAGTTCTTTATAAGGTAAAATAAATGGAAAAAATCAGATTAAAGCTTAAGGCTTATGATCATCGTGTTTTAGATAGATCAGTTGCTTCTATTGTAGAAGCTGTTAGACGAACAGGTGCAGAGCTTATTGGCCCAGTACCAATGCCTACTAAAATTAAAAAGTACACTGTACTTAAATCGCCACACGTTAATAAAGATGCACGTGAGCAGTTTGAGATTAGAGTTCATGCAAGAATGATTGATATTGTTTCAGCAACACCAGATACTATTGATTCACTTATGAAGTTGGATTTAGCACCTGAAGTTGATGTTGAAATTAGATCAATGGACAAATAGGAGTAGATGGATGGAATTTATTATTGAAAAAATAGGTATGAGCAGAACTGTTGGCGTACCAAGTGTTCCTGTAACACTTTTAAAAGTTATCGAAACTAAAGTTTGTGAAGTGCGTGAAGATGGTAAAGCATTGGTTGCATATCATAATAGCAAAAAAATGAATAAAAGTATCGAAGGTCAACAGGCTAAATTTGGTATTGATAAAGAGTTTAACAAGTTTATGACAATCACTGTGGCAGAAGGTACAGAGGCTGGAGACTATTCAGTAGAAGCATTGGCATCTGCAGGGTTAGTAAAAACTTCATTAAATACTAAAGGTCGTGGTTTTTCTGGTGGTATGAAGCGTCACAACTTTGGTGGTGGACCTGGTTCTCATGGACATAGAATGGGTAGAAGAATCGGTTCTATTGGTAATGCAGAGTGGCCTGGACGTGTACAAAAAGGTAAGAAAATGCCTGGTCAATATGGTAACACACAAGTTACAGTTAAGAATGATGTAGTTTCATTTGATGCTGAAAACGGAATATTAGTATTAAAAGGTTCAATCCCTGGTCACAATGGTGCACGTGGATTGGTAAGGATTGTTAAATAATGAGTACAACAGTAATTAAAACAAGTGACCTTCCACAGGCATTTTTAGAAGTTCACCCACATAACCTTTACTTGTATTGTAAATCTTATGCAGCTGGTTTAAGAGCAAATACTGCACACACAAAAACACGTTCTGATGTTCGTGGTGGTGGTAAAAAGCCTTGGGCTCAAAAAGGTGGAGGACGTGCAAGAGCAGGTTCTTTAAGATCTCCAATTTTTGTTGGTGGTGGTGTTGCTTTTGGTCCTAAAAATAACAGAAACTACAACCAAAAAGTAAACAAAAAGCAAAAAAGATTGGCATTAATGCATGCATTGGCTGACTTGGTTGCAAATGATAAACTTTTGGTAGTAGATTCTATCTTGATTGAATCAGGAAAAACAAAAGATGCACAAGTATTTGTTGATGGTTTTAACCAAAGAGATGTATTGGTGATTAAAGAGTTAATTGATGACAAAACATTTTTGGCATTTAGAAACCTTCAAAATGCATATTTAATTGAACCAAATGAATTAAATGCATACCTTGCGGCTGCTTATCACTCTGTAGTGATTGAAAAAGCTGTTTGGGATACAATCGTAAGTAAGGAGAGCTAGATGGCAGATATTACAGATATTAAATCAATATTATATACAGAGAAGACTCTTGCACTTCAAGAAGATGGTGTTATTGTTGTTCAAACAAGTCCAAGAATGACTAAAAATAGTCTAAAAGCAGTTTTCAAAGAGTATTTTGGTGTTAAACCATTGAGAGTAAATTCAATGAGAGTTAACGGTAAAGTTAAAAGATTTAAAGGTATCGAAGGTAAAAGACCAGACTTGAAAAAGTTTTATGTTTATTTACCAGAAGATGCAAAAATTGACAGTTTAGCAGTATAAGGAAGAGTAAATGGCAATTAAATCATATAAACCAACCACTCCAGGTAGACGTTATATTACTAACCTTGACAGTGGTGACATCACTGCAAAAGCAAGTGTTAGAAGTCTTCTGAAAAAGCTTCCTCGAAGTGCAGGTAGAAACTCTAATGGTAGAATCACATCTCGTCACAGAGAGGGTGGAGCTAAGAAACTATACAGAATTATTGACTTTAAAAGAGATAAATTTGGAATCGAAGGAACAGTAGCAACTGTTGAGTACGACCCATATAGAACTTGTAGAATCTGTTTGGTTAAATACGTTGATGGTGATAGAAGATATGTTCTTCAAGCCAAAGGGTTGAAAGTTGGAGATAAAATCATGTCAGCTGAGTCTGGTCTTGATATTAAAACTGGAAACTGTATGCGTCTTAAAGCAATCCCTGTTGGAACCTTGGTTCACAATATTGAACTTAACATTGGTCAGGGTGGTACTATCGCTCGTTCAGCTGGTGGTTATGCACAAATTATGGGTAGAGATGGTAAATACGTTTCATTAAGACTTCCATCTGGAGAGATGAGATATGTTCTTGGTGAGTGTTTAGCAACCATCGGCAGTGTTGGATCTGAAGATTGGGCTAACGTTGTTGGTGGTAAAGCTGGTCGTCAAAGACACAGAGGTATTAGACCACAAACTAGAGGGTCTGCGATGAACCCAATAGATCACCCACATGGTGGTGGTGAAGGTAAAACCAACTCTGGACGACATCCTGTTACTCCATGGGGTATGCCTACTAAAGGTTATAAGACTCGTAAGAAAAAAGCTAGTGATAAGTTAATTATCTCTAAGAGAAAGAAGTAAGGGTAAGAGATGGCAAGATCAACTAAAAAAGGTCCATTCATAGACGATCACCTAAAGAAAAAAGTTCTTAAGGCGAAAGAAGAGGGTTCTCACAAACCTATTAAAACTTGGTCAAGAAGATCAGTTATCTTCCCTGAGTTCATTGGTTTAACAATCAACGTTCACAACGGACGACAATTTATCCCTGTATTTATTACAGAAAACCATGTAGGTTATAAACTTGGTGAGTTTGCACCAACTAGAACATTTAAGGGTCATAAAGGCTCTGTTCAGAAAAAAGTGTAAGGTGATATTATGAGTAAAGCATTATTAAAATATACACGTGTAGCACCTAAAAAAGCTAGAATGATTGCAACAGAAATTCAGGGTATGAACGCTGAACTGGCATTGGCATCATTAGAGTTTATGCCTAATAAAGCAGCTAGAATCATCTCTAAAGTAGTAGCATCTGCTGTAGCAAATGGTGATTTTGAACCAGAAGAGGTAATCATTACCAGTTGTAGAGTAGATAAAGCAGCTGTTATGAAAAGATGGAGACCACGTGCTAGAGGAACTGCAAGTAGAATCCTTAAGCCAACAGCGCACATCATGGTAGAAGTAGCAAAAGCAGAGGAGGCATAATATGGGTCAAAAAGTCAATCCTATTGGTCTAAGACTAGGAATCAATAGAAACTGGGAATCAAGATGGTTTCCAAAAAAAGAGCGAACAGCAGCGTTTATTGCTGAAGATTATCAACTTAGAAAGTATCTTAAAAAAGAGCTTTTTTATGCAGGTGTATCTAACCTTATTATCGAAAGAACAGCTAAGAAAATCAGAGTAACTATTGTTACTGCACGACCTGGTATTATTATTGGTAAAAAAGGTGCGGATATTACTAAGCTTAAAGAGACACTTACAAAGAAATTTGGTAAAGATATCTCTTTAAATATTAAAGAAGAGAAAAGAGCTCAAGCATCTGCACAATTGGCAGCTGAAAATGTAGCGACTCAATTAGAGCGTCGTGTTGCATTTAGAAGAGCGATGAAAAAAGTTATTCAGGGTGCATTAAAGTCTGGAGCAAAAGGAATTAAAGTTGCTGTTGCTGGTAGACTTGGTGGTGCTGAGATGGCTAGAACTGAGTGGTACTTAGAAGGACGTGTTCCTTTGCATACACTTAGAGCTAAAATTGATTACGGTTTTGCAGAAGCACAAACTACTTATGGAATCATTGGTATTAAAGTATGGATCTTCAAAGGTGAAGTTCTTGCTAAAGGTATTCAAGCTGAGGCAAAAGAAGAGAAACGAGAAAGAGGTGGAAGAAGACCATCTAATCGTAATAATAGAAGAGGTGAATAACGATGTTAATGCCTAAAAGAACAAAATTTCGTAAAATGATGAAAGGTCGTAACCGAGGAAAATCTTTCCGAGGAAATAAGATTGAGTTTGGTGAATTTGCACTAAAAGCTATATCTGCAGGACGAATTAATTCTAGACAGATTGAATCTGCTAGGGTTACCATGACTCGTGAAATGAAGAGACAAGGTAAATCTTGGATTAGAGTTTTTCCTGATAAGCCTCTTACACGAAAGCCTCTTGAGACTAGAATGGGTAAAGGTAAAGGTAGTGTTGAAGAGTGGGTAATGAATATTAAGCCAGGTAGAATCGTATTTGAAGTAGCTGGTGTTCCTGAAGATGTTGCACGTAAAGCATTAACACTTGCACTGCATAAATTACCATTTAAATGTAAAATTATCGCTGCAAAGGATAGTAATGAAATATACTGATATTCAAACCAAAACGGTTGAAGAGTTAACTGCAATACTTAAAGAGAAAAAGCTTGAGCTTTTTACACTTAAAGCAAAGCAAAAAACAATGCAACTTACTAATACCAGTGAGTTAAGAGTAGCGAAAAAAAACATCGCTAGAATTCAGACAGCGATTACTGCTGCTGCGTCGAAGTAAGGGGTTAAAGTATGCCAAAAAGACAAATAACGGGTACTGTAATTAAAATTGCAGGTGAAAAAACAGCAACCATGCTGGTTGAGAGAAAAGTTCTTCACCCTAGATATCACAAGACTGTAAAAAGATTTAAAAAATATCTTATTCATGATGAGAAATGTCAAGCTAAAGTTGGAGATACTGTATCTGCTGTTGAATGTAGACCATTATCAAAAAGTAAGAGCTTTAGACTTCTTGAAATCTTGAAGGTAGGTGAAGAGTAATGGTTCAAGGTTTTACAAGATTAACTGTTGCTGATAACAGTGGTGCTAAAGAGATCATGTGTATTAAAGTTCTTGGTGGATCTAAGAGAAGATACGCTTCAGTTGGTGATGTTATTGTTGCCTCTGTTAAAAAAGCTCTTCCAATAGGAAAAGTTAAAAAAGGTAAAGTAGTTAAAGCCGTTGTTGTAAGAACTCATAAAGAGATTCAAAGAGAAAATGGTTCTTTAATCAGATTCGATGACAACGCTGCTGTAATTATTGATGACAAAAAACAACCGATTGGTACACGTATTTTTGGTCCTGTAGCTCGTGAAACACGATATGCTGGATTTATGAAAATTGTATCACTTGCTCCAGAGGTATGGTAATGGCAAATAAAAAATTTAATATTAAAAAAGGTGATCAGGTAATGATCATCGCTGGAGACGATAAAGGTAAAACAGCTGAAGTTCTTAAGGTAATTACAAAGCAAGATGCTGTAATCGTTGCTGGTTGTAAAATTGCAAAAAAAGCAGTTAAGCCAACTGAAGAAAATAAAGATGGTGGTTTTCAAGATAAAGAGATGCCAATCCATATTTCTAATGTAAAAAAAGTAGAGGCGTAATCTTATGAGTAGAATGAAGCAAAAGTACAATGACATTACTCCAGCTCTTCGTGAAGAGTGTGGGATTAAAAATGTAATGCAGACACCTAAGCTTGAGAAGATTGTTATCTCTGTTGGTGCTGGTGAAGAGGGTAAAGATAACAAGCTTATCCAAAATATGGCAGATACTATTTCGCTTATTGCTGGACAGAAAGCAGTTATCGTTAATGCTAAAAAATCAGTTGCTGGT
>DCAF01000048.1:0-630 GCA_002311915.1 Sulfurovum sp. UBA1140
ATATACCTTTTTTCCCTAAAATAACTAAAACAGTTTTTATGGCAACTTTAAACTCCAAAAATATAGACCAATTTTCAATATACTCTAAATCATATTTTAATTTTTTCTTAGTATCATCAATATTTCGTCCATAAGGGAAAGAGACTTGTGCTAATCCTGTTATGCCTGGTTTAACTAGATGTCTTTTATTATATCTTGGGATAGCATTTTCATATTTTTTTACTAAAATATCCCATTCTGCTCTAGGTCCAACAAGGTGCATATCACCTTTAATGACATTCCATAACTGTGGTAATTCATCTATTCTATATTTTCGCATTATTAAACCATATGGAAAAATGCGAGAATCGTTATTTTGAGTATAAGGGTTAAATTCACTATCTTCATGCATACTTCTAAACTTTAGACAGATAAAAGTTTTTCTGTCTAATCCTACTCTTGTTTGTTTAAATAAGATAGAACCTTGAGACTCTTTTTTAATTTTATATACACTATAAAGTGATAATAAAAAAATTATTGGTAATGATAAAATAATTATACTCACTTCAAAAAATCTTTTAAAGATATAAGAAAAAGAAGAATAAGTTTTTAATTTTTGAGACTTATTACTTTTAAGATTGATCTCTTTTA
>DCAF01000048.1:879-2346 GCA_002311915.1 Sulfurovum sp. UBA1140
GAAGAGTGTTTTATACTTAAATAATTATTATGTTGTTTTTATCTCTACAAAATACAACATTAATTATTTTATTTAAACAAGGTTGAAGATGATTAAACCCTTTATTATTAGTTCTTTACTTTTTTTTTCAGGTTGTAGTGTTAAGGAGTATAGACTGTTTCAACATGAAAACTCAGAGCATTTACCTCAAACACAAGATATTAATATTAGTTATAGTTCTAAAATAGTTCCCAATGATATCATTAAGATTGATATCTATAATATGAATCAAAAATCGAATATTATGATGCAAGATGCTAAATACAATAGTGTAACTGCTCAACAAGAGGATAACAGTTACATTGTTTATCCTGATGGAACCATTATTTTACCTCTTTTAAACACAGTAAGTGTTCAAGGACTTACTCTTAAGGAGCTTAATATTGAGTTGACCAATAGATATAGAGCTTTTTTAAAAGCACCCTATGTTAAAGCTACCATCAAGAACCATAAAGTTTTTGTTTTGGGAGAAGTGACCAAAAGAGGGGTTGTACCCATAGAGGGCGAGAGCATATCTGTGATAGAGGCGATTGCTAAGTCGGGAGGGCTAACGGACCATGCCATACGTGATCGTATACGGGTTATTAGTGAAGAGAATGGTAAATATACGCTACGTACTCTAAATCTCAACCAATTTGCTACTTTAAATAGTCATAATTTAATGTTAAAACCTAATAGCATCGTCTATATAGAGCCTAAAAGTACAAAAGCAATTCGTGTCTCTATTAATGACTACTTGCCTATTATTCAAGCAGCATCAAGTATATTGAGTACTTTTTTAACCATAGAAATTTTAAAAGATAAGTAGGAGCTAAGAGTGAACCAAAATGAGATAGAAGAAGATGAGATAGATATTGGAAAAATAGTACAACATCTAAAAAGAAATTTAAAAACAATTATATTTATTACCTTTTTAATTACCACGGTTGCTGTTGTCTATGCTTATTTTTTACAACCTGTCTACTCTAGTTCTGTGAGTATTGCATTTTCAGATCAAAAAATGTCAAAGCTCTCATCTATTATACCTGATGAACTAGCACCATTGAGTATTAAAGAGTCTGAATTAGAGACCATTAAACTCACCATTGAGACTAGGAAATTTATTAACTCGGTCATTAAAGATTTAGCTTTGTCTGAACGATTTTTTATAGAAAAAAGATTCAAAAAAGAGCAACTTTATAATATTGAGAACTTAAAAGTAACACTAGAGATTCATGATGAGACTTATCTTTTAGCAACAGGTGAGAGTCTTTATGGTGAGTTTTTTAAGATTGAACCTATTGATAATCAACAATATACACTCTCAATAGAGGCATTAGGCTATAGTCAAAAACACCATTATAATGAAACTATAACTGAAAAGTTTTTTTCGATAAATATTTTAAAAGAAGGAGAACTTAACGAAGTTGCTTACTTTGTAAAAAGTAG
>DCAF01000048.1:2442-4165 GCA_002311915.1 Sulfurovum sp. UBA1140
TTACTTATAATGACGCTGTACCAAGAAGAGCCAAAGAGTTGGTAGAGGCGATAGCTACAAAGTTTATTGCGTATACCTTAGAGAAAAAAACAGATGAGATTAGTCAAACCTTGCTGTTTTTAGATACACAAATAGCTGAGATAAAAGTGAATCTTGAAAATGAAGGAGACCTTTTAAAGAGTTATCAGCAAAAGAGTGATGCTTTTACGCCTTTGGAATCAAGTAGACTTCTTATGGAGAATATCTCTAAAAAAGAAGAAGAGTTAAAGGTATTAAAGTTTCAGTATGCTGAAATAAAGAACTTTAAAATATCTTTACTTAAAAATCGACTAAATACGGTCTCTTTACTTAATAGTGGAATTGATACCAGCTCTATACAGAGTCTTATAGAGTTTTTTAGAGCAGATACCTTGGCATTAAATGAGATGAATCTTCAAGCTGAAAACATTGAAAAGTCAATTAGTAGTAATCCTCAACTAACAGCGTTAATAAATCAATTAAATACGAAGAAAAAATTATTGGTAGATTTAGAGTTCAACTTTACCCCAGGGCATCCACAAGTGTTACAGGCTCAACATGATATTGTTTTATTAGAAGATGAAATACGTGCTTATATCTCAACCCATATTAGAAAATTGAGTACCAATAAAAGTTTAACTAAAACCAAAATATTGAATAACATAGAAATGACGAAACAGAGTTTAAATAGAAAAATAAAAGAGTTGACTAAGGATATACAACTGCAACAGGTAAGTTTACAGTCTCTTCCTGAGAAAGATTTAACGACTCAAGAGTTAAAACGTAAATTTACATTAAGTGAGAATATTTATACTTTTTTATTGCAAAAAAAGATGGAGTTTGAGATTTCAAAAGCCTCAACCATTGCCAATACACATATTATTGAAAATGCTAGAGAAGGATTAAAGCCAATTAAGCCCAATAAAAAACTAATTGTTGCTGTTGGATTTATTTTAGGACTTATATTGGGGATACTTTTTACAGCATTAAGAGCGATGCTTGACAGTAAAATACGTGATGCATCAGTTATTAAAGAGTTAACGGATACCCCTTTGTATGGTATCTTACCAGAAAAAGTGAATGTTCGCTTCTTTAAAGAAGCATTACGAAGTATTAGAACCAATTTACATTTTGTACTCCCTAATGATAAGAGATGTGTGACAATGCTTATCTCTTCGACGGTTCCTGGTGAAGGTAAAACAACGGTCATTGCTGGGTTGGCAGAGATTGTGGCTCAGACCAATAAAAAAGTATTGGTAATCGATTTAGATTTACGGAAGCCTAGACTCTATCAAGAGGTGAAAAAGAGTAACAAAGTGGGAGTAACCAACTATTTAGTAGATAACAAGAGTATAGATGAGTTGATTCAACCTATTAGCGAGAACTTAGATTTTATTGCAGCTGGTGCTGTTCCTCCTAATCCTTCTGAACTTTTGATGAGTGATAAATTTGATGGGCTTATTAATGAACTTATGGATCAGTATGATTATATTTTATTTGATACAGCACCTATTACTACGGTGATTGATGCTTCACTTATTTTAAAATATGCAGACATTACCTTGCTTATTGTAAAGGCCAATGTTGCAGAGAAAAGTTACTTGGAAAACTTTAATAGACTTAGGGAGGAGAAAGGTATTCAGTCAGCTGGTATTATTTTAAATCAGGTTAAATTAACAAATAGTAAAGATTACGGATATGGTTA
>DCAF01000048.1:4221-5189 GCA_002311915.1 Sulfurovum sp. UBA1140
TTATGGTGATACACAACATAAAGGAGCATGATGCCATTTTTCCAATTCTTAAATAGAACAAGCCAGAGTCTGGTAACGGTAGATATCCATTCTCATCTTATTCCTGGTATTGATGATGGTGCTAAAGATATGGAGCGTGCTATTGAGTTGGTACTCTCTTTAAAAGAGATGGGGTATCGTAAACTGATTACTACCCCTCATGTGAGTGATATGTTTCCTAATAGTTCTCAAACTATTTTAGATGGATATCAGGCATTAAAAGAAGAGTTAAAAAGAAGAAAGATTGAGATAGAACTAGAAGTTGCAGCTGAGTACTATGCTGATGATACATTTGAAGAACTTTTAAAAAAAAGAGATATTTTAACCTTTGGAGAGGAGAAGTATCTGTTGTTTGAACTCTCTTACTTTACTCCTCCACGAGATTTAGAGAGTTTGGTACACGATATTAAAATAGCTGGTTATACCCCTGTGCTTGCTCACCCTGAACGTTATCTCTATTTACATGATTCTATTGATGAATATATTCATATCAAGTCTATGGGTGTACTATTTCAAATAAATTTAAACTCTCTTGTAAACTACTATTCGCAAGAGGCTGGTGATGTTGTTAAAAAGTTAATTATTTATGGTATGGTTGATTTTATAGGCTCTGATACACATCATCGAAGGCATACGAAATTTTTAGAAAAAAGCTTTTCTCAATCTATTTATAAAAAGTTATTTAAAAAAAATAGAGTTTTAAATGATACACTTTTATAAAAACTAGACTTTTCCCTCTCCTTTTCTCTTTATTGTAAATATCTTAAATATTTGATAAAATGCGAAGAGAATAGCTGTAGAGAGTTATTAACAGACGAGTAATCTTATTCCTATGTGTCACCCTTTAATGCTAAGTTCTGTTAAGACAGATATAGAAGAGCTACCCAATCTTCCTGTACTAAAGTACTAAAGGGGACAGGCTACTTTAA
>DCAF01000048.1:5305-5748 GCA_002311915.1 Sulfurovum sp. UBA1140
GGGGACAGGCTACTTTAAAGCCAATAATAGCTAAACTTAGGCTTGTTGGGTTATTATTTAGATGAGGTTAGATTGTAATATGGTGGAGACGAGGGGAATTGAACCCCTGTCCTAAAATAGCTAGTGCTATGATTCTACATGCTTAGTCGGTGATGTTAAATCTCGTTTTGCTTCGCACAACACCCAAAGCTACACAAAACTAGCCAGAATTCTCACAATGTAGCATGGCTTCTACAGAGCATATCCATCAGATGTGATGCCCAAAGTGCAAAAGCACTCCCAAATTAATGGGTTCCGAGTAAGATGGAACTTCTCGGTAAGGCAGTCCTCCGATCGCTCGGGGTAAACTTACGCTACTGCGTAAGCTGGACGGTAATCTGTATTGTTTGCAGTTATGCAATTTGAGCCGTGTAACGGAGTTGCCCAGTCCGACATGCACATAG
>DCAF01000048.1:5837-6816 GCA_002311915.1 Sulfurovum sp. UBA1140
CAGTCCGACATGCACATAGCTCCGACTACTCCAGTCGAAACCAAGTCATCCCCATAATTCATGTAAATAATATTTGGAGTAAATTATCTACAGAGGAAAGATTATTATAGCATGAAAAGTTTTTTTTGTCAAATTTGGATTTAATATTGTAGGAACAATGCCCCCGTGCTTGTCCGATGCCCATTATGATTTTCAGATATCAATCAATTTAAATTTAGAAAAATTATTTTGAATATTGGGCAGAGGACAACCACAGGGGGATTGTCCCTACTCGTTGATTTTCTCTTTTATCTCTTTTGCAAGAGCTGATATTTTAGTAATTTTTTGAGTGTTATTCAAACCATCATCTAAAAGTACTTTTACAAAAGCAGAACCGACTATGACTCCGTCAACTCCTACTGCTTTCTCCTTAGCTGTGTTTTGGTCAACTCCAAAACCTACATAAACTGGTGTTTTAGTATACTCTTTAATAGTTGTAATAATTGGTTGCAAATCTTCACTTTGACCTGAACCTGTGATTCCTGCGTAAGCTACCAGGTAGATAAACTTTTGGGCATCTGTTACTATCTCTTGAATTCTCTCTTTAGAGTCTGTTGGAGCGATAAAATCTATTAAAGACAAGTTTGCCTCTTTCATCATAGGCTTATAAGGTCTTGCTTCTTCAAGAGGTAAGTCAGGAATAATGAAACCATTGACCCCACTCTGTTTTGCTTGGTCTATGAAGAAGTCCATACCTTTGTGGTAGAAAGGGTTGAAGTAACCCATCCATAGGGTGTCGATGTGTGGGGCTATCTGTTTAGAAGCATCAAATAAATGTTCTAATTTAAAACCATTTTGTAAGGCTCTTAAGTTTGCTTTTTCTATAACTGGTCCATCTGCTACAGGGTCAGAGAAAGGCATACCTAGTTCTAGGGTGTCCACACCTGCTTCGGCTAAGGCTAAAGCCATGTCTACGGTAAACTCTAACGATGGATAACCT
>DCAF01000048.1:6971-10471 GCA_002311915.1 Sulfurovum sp. UBA1140
CTTTCACACGGAAAACTTCAGCAGTTAGCTCATGCGACTGGTCGCATTTTATAAAAGTTTTCCTATCTCCTGTTTAATTATTTGTGGTATTATACATTTTTTAGATAAAATAATTTCAATTGGATGTATAAGGTGAAAATTATGAGTATTCAGACCGAAAAAGTTGCAAAAAAAGTAACTTTAACGACCATTGCAAAGATGAAAGGTGTAGAACCCATAACCATGGTAACAGCTTACGATGCCCTATTTGCAAAACTTTTTAATGGCAATGTAGACATGATACTAGTCGGTGACAGCCTAAACATGAGTTTCTTAGGAAAAGAGGACACCCTTTCAGCTACTATAGATCAAATGATTTATCATACACAAGCTGTTTGTAATGGTGCGACTCTACCTTTGATAGTTCTTGATATGCCTTTTGGTTCATATACTTCTGAAGAGTTGGCTCTTAAAAATGCTACTCGTGCTTATCAGGAGACTAATGCACAAGCCATTAAAATAGAGGGTGGAAAAGAGAGAGCTCATATTGTTAAAGCTTTAACCAATAACTCTATTGCCGTTTTAGGTCATATAGGTTTAATGCCACAGTTTTTACGCTCAGATGGTGGCTATAAAATACGTGGAAAAGACAAAACAGACATTGCCTCTTTGGTTGAAGATGCAAAAGCACTGGAAGCTGCAGGAGCATTTGCTATTGTCGTTGAAGGAGTAAAATCAGAAGCTGCAAAAAAAATTACTGATGCTATTACTATTCCTACTATTGGGATTGGTGCTGGGCTTGATTGTGATGGTCAGGTTTTAGTTTGGTCAGATATGTTTGGATTCTTTGAAGATTTTAAACCTAAATTTGTGAAGCAGTATAGCCAAGGTGCAGAGCTTATTCGTGAAAATTTAGAGAAGTATACAAGTGAAGTAAAAAATCGAGAATTTCCTAGTAAGGAATATACTTATTAATGGAGAGAATAGTAGACATAGAAAAATTTGACAATGAGTATATAGAAGAGATTTCTCTACGCCCCTCATCTTGGGATGAGTACATCGGTCAAGGTCAAATAAAAAAGAATCTAAAAGTTTTTATAGAAGCAAGTAAAAAAAGAGCTGAAGCACTTGACCACATTCTCTTTTTTGGACCTCCTGGTTTAGGGAAAACTACCATTGCTAACCTTATCTCAACAGAGATGGGAGCAAACATAAAGACCACAGCAGCACCCATGATAGAAAAATCTGGTGACTTGGCTGCCGTACTAACGAACATAGAAGAGGGAGATATTCTTTTTATAGATGAAATACACCGAATGTCACCTGCTATAGAAGAGATACTCTACTCTGCTATGGAAGACTTTAGACTCGATATTATTATCGGTTCTGGTCCTGCTGCACAAACGGTTAAGATTGATTTACCAAGGTTTACTCTCATTGGAGCAACTACACGTGCTGGTATGCTCTCTCACCCTTTACGTGAACGTTTTGGAATGCACTTTAGAATGCAATTCTATTCAGCAGAAGAGTTGGCTGAGATTGTTCGTTTGGCTTCTATTAAGCTTGATAAAATTACACACAGTGATTCTGCACATGAAATAGCAAAAAGAAGTAGAGGCACACCAAGACTTGCCTTGCGACTACTTAGAAGGGTTCGTGATTTTGCAGAAGTTGCCAATGAATCAGAGGTTAATCTAAAAACAACCCAATATGGACTAGATCAACTAGGGGTAAACGACATAGGTTTTGATGAAGAAGATATACGATTGCTTGAATTACTTATATCTGCGAAAGGTCGCCCAATGGGTTTGAGTACCATCGCTGCAGCACTAAGTGAAGATGAAGGAACCATAGAAGACGTACTAGAACCCTACTTACTTGCTAATGGATATATAGAACGGACGGCTAGAGGACGTGTAGCTACAGAGAAGTCATATAGTCATTTTAGACTAAGTCCTCCAGAGTAAACAAAAGAAAGAATTAATGATAAGAATTAAAATTCAAAATAATGAGATACTTAATGCAGTATGCTAAAAAAACTGATGCCATTATTGCTATACTTTTTGCTTTAGCTCTTTTAAGTGCCTATAGCATCTATAAGCCATTTATACTCTCTATGGTTGTTGCCCTGCTCTTAACCATGGCAACAGCCAATATGCACAAAAACATATCTGAACGTATTGATTCAAGTTATTTATCTGCCCTCATACTTACTTTTATACTATTTGTTATACTTTTTGTACCTATCATTTATATTGCGACCATTGGTGTTCAATATACTGCTGAGATAGATGGTCAAATGATTACAAGTATAACAACAAAAATATCTACATTGGTGAAAGACATTCCCTATATAAGTGAATGGGTCAATGAAAACCTAAGCAATGAAAAGATTTTAGAGCTTATTAAAACTTCTACTACGACCATTACAAAAGCAGGAAGTCAAGGATTTGGTTTTATTAAAAATGTATTTTTTGTCATTGTTTTTTACTATGTTCTAAATCTATATGGAGATAAACTCTTTACGCTTATGAAAGAACTTCTCCCCATGAGAGATGAAGAAGGAAGTGAAGTTGTAACAGAAATTTCATCTACCATGGAAATAGTCTTCTACTCAATAATAGTTACAGCTATTTTTGAAGGTATACTTTTTGGAGTTATGATTTCGTTTTTCGGGTTTAATGGTCTACTATTTGGTATGATTTATGGATTTGCCTCTCTCATACCTATTATTGGGGGAGCCATTGTTTGGGCTCCAGTATCTCTTTTTGCTTGGAGTGCTATCAGCTCGAATATTGCTCTATTTATAGCCATCTACTCTATTGTTATAATCTCAATTATTGCTGATACATTTATTAAACCAATGATTATAAAGTATATTAAAGATGATATTTTACACAGTTCGGTAAAAATTAATGAGCTACTTATATTTTTCTCTATTTTAGCAGGAATGAGTTCTTATGGTTTTTGGGGAATGATTTTGGGACCAGCAATTACATCATTTTTAATTGCTATTTCTAGAATTTATATTAAACTTTATGGAAAAGATACTTTGTAGCATGGGTTTTCTAACCCATGTTAATTATTAAGTAAACTATTATTCGTGGGCAGGAATGCCCACGCTATATATTAAAAATCGTACGTTAAACCAAAGTTAATCGTATCTAAATCTGGCGAACCTGACTTCTGAATTAATCTTTCATAATCAGCAAACAGTCCAAAACCACCCTCTTGATCACCATAACCATCGAATGTTCTATCGTATTTACCATCTTTAGCAGCATCTGAACTTAGATCATACTCTAAACCTGCACCCCATGCTAAACCTTTAGTATTAACATACTGAAGATTACCACCTTCTGTAGTTGTTTTAGCATAACCTGCTAAACCATATACATTAATATCATCTGATACAGGATACATTGGCTTTAAGAAAGCTCCTGCATGTTTGATTTTTCCACCATCTGAGTTCCAGTTGGTTCTAATACCTCTTGCTTCAAGACCAACATATTCATTAAAGT
>DCAF01000048.1:10553-10737 GCA_002311915.1 Sulfurovum sp. UBA1140
CAAGACCAACATATTCATTAAAGTCATAACCAACACGACCTATAAGACCTGCTGTTCTATCTTCATCACCTATTCCATTGCAGTTGCAACTTGGACCAAACTGTGCAGCTGTTAAACCTAACGCAACATATAAACCATTAACAGCTATATCTTGAACTACAGGTGGTGGTGGTGGTGGAGGTGG
>DCAF01000021.1 GCA_002311915.1 Sulfurovum sp. UBA1140
AGAGCCTACACAGAGCGAGGGACTGGAGAAGCATCCCAAGGTGTGGTAACATAAATATCGTAGTAGTAGAGTCAAGGATTGGAAGAGGTTATTGACTTTATTATCTCTCCATTGTGTATCACGTATGAGGGGGACATATTTACAGAGTGGTAGATGGTCGTACCATATTTTTTACTGTAATATTGTAGTAGAATTTTCTGTTGAGTCGGTTCAATAGAGGGAGAGACCCATCCATTATTTGAAATAAGAATCATCTGCTTGGGGTCTCCTTTGTAAAGCTCTTCGGATGTGCCTTCAAAACAGATGGCATTTCTGTAGGTGACTCCATTAATGGTGTAGTCGGTGACATCGGGTGAAGCAACATAGTCAGGGGCTCCATCAAAAAATATTTCATTAATCCAATTGCCCATCCATTTAGGAAGAGGGTTCTGTTCACCAAACGGAACCAATACTGATTTATTGGCGACTTGAAACTGCCCCTCTTTAAAAATATAGGTCGAGTTACGATTGGTATCGTAATCTAAATAGAGACCCCCAATCACAATGGCTATCTCATTGGAACTTGCTTGAAGTGCAGTCATTATATTGGGGTGTTCATTTAAAAAGAAAGCAAAAATAGATTCAGGAAAAATAATAAGGTCTTTACCTTCATGAATGGCTCGGTCTATCTTTTTAAAGACCATATCAATATGATAAGGGCGAAGTTGGGGATTCCATTTATCTTGAACCGTGATATTCGAGTTAGAGAGAACAATTTTACTTTTGGGTAGAGGAGTAGAATTAAACTGAGCATTGTATGGATAGGCTAGAATGATTAGAAGTAGAAAAAGCAACTGTTTTTTATAAAGGGTTAAAGTAATCGCAATAAGGGTAATAGCAAATTGCCACTTTTCGATGCCCAAGTAACTGTTGGTAAAGATAAGTTCAGGTTTAAACCAATCAAATCCCATGGGGTGAAGGTAAGAGAGAACCAAAAGAGCAAAAGCTTTGGTAAAGAGTGCTGAAAGGGTTAGTCTTTTTTCAATTATATCGGCTAGTTTAGCAACCAAGTAGAAAATTAATCCATAGACAGAAGCGATGCCGACAACACCAAAAGGAATTGCCCATGGAAAACCGTAGTTAGAAAAACTCATGCTAATCCACCAAAACCATAACGCACCGATGCCAAAACCTGACCAAAACCAGACTTTTCGGTCACTTTGAATTAACCAATAGAGCATGAGTAATCCTAAAAGGGTATTGATAAAATGGTTTATAAATCCGAGCCAATCAAGGTACATTGCCCCTGCACTCAAAAAGGCGATAAAAAAGCCCGTTGTTATCTTGTTAATGGTAAAATATTTGCTTATTTTTATATATAAACTCAAAGGATTCCCTTATGGAACAAGTAGCACAATTTTTACCACTTATTATTTTGTTTGGTATTTTTTACTTCTTAATTATCAGACCTCAACAGAAACAGCAAAAAGAGCATGCATCAATGTTAGAATCACTTGGTAAAGGTGACAAAATACTAACAAGTGGTGGTCTCTATGCTGAAATTATTAAAGTTGAAGAGGATTTTATCAAAATCAAACTGAACGATACCAATATTGTTAAACTTGATAAAGGTTATGTGGCAAAAAAGGTAGAAGCGTAAGAGATGGGTACATTAAACTATAGAGTTGTTATTTTTCTTTTTGCTTTTGTGTTTGGGGTAGTCTTTTCAATTCCATCGTTAACGCAGAGTGATGAGGGAAAAAAGATTACACTAGGACTTGACTTACAAGGGGGGCTACATATGCTTCTCTCTATAAAAAGTGAAGTGGCAGTGGAGTCAAAAGTAAAATCTATTGGTACAAGCGTGAAGTATAACTTAGAAAAAGAGGATATTATTTTTGATGAGTTAAAAATAATAGACGAAAAGGTTAGTTTTGAACTCTTAGATGGTGAAGATTTGATACGCGTTGAGAAGCTTCTTGAAGAGGAGTTCCAAGGAATTACTGTGACCAAAAATGGTTTGAATTTTGAATTGATGTTGAGTTCAGCACTGATTGAAGAGACAAAACAAAATGCGATTAATCAAGCCGTAGATACCATTAGAACGCGTTTGAATATGTTTGGTTTGGCTGAACCGACTGTTGCTAAACAGGGTGAAGATAAAATTTTGGTCGAGGTTCCAGGAATTGAAACCCAAGAGCAGAAACAGCGAATTAAAGATTTGATTGCCAAAGCTGCACACTTGCAAATGATGGCAGTAGATGAAGCCAGAGCTTCGCGTGTGGATACCATGAGTGAAGAAGAAGCAAAACAGTTTGGTGATATTATTTTAAGTGATGTTAGTGATCCCAATCAAAAATATCTGCTCTACTCTATTCCTATTTTAGATGGCTCGATGTTGGTTGATGCCAAGGTGGGGTATGACCAACAGAACAATCAACCCCTTATTAGCTTTAAACTAAATGGACAAGGAGCCAAAATATTTGGTGACTTCTCTGGAAAAAGTATTGGAAAGCGTATGGCAGTGGTCTTGGATGGTCAAGTCTATTCAGCACCCTATATTCGTGAACGTATTGGTGGAGGAAGTGGACAAATTTCAGGAAACTTTACCCCAAAAGAGGCACACGATGTTGCCATCGCCTTGCGTTCAGGAGCTTTGTTGGCTCCTGTTGAAGTAGAAGAGGAACGAAGTGTAGGGCCAAGCTTAGGGGCAGACAGTATTAAAGCGAGTTCTATCGCCCTTATTATTGGTTTCTTAACCGTTGTTATTTTTATGTTTATCTATTATGGAATGACAGGGCTTATCTCTAATACAGCACTAATTGCCAACCTTTTCCTTATTTTGGCAGTAATGTCACTTTTTGAAGCAACATTAACGCTTCCTGGTATGGCAGGTATTGTACTAACCGTCGGTATGGCAGTTGATGCCAACGTTATTATTAATGAACGGATTCGTGAACTGCTTCATGCAGGAAACTCCATTACCAAGTCGATAGAACAGGGGTATAATAATGCCTTTGCAGCCATTTGGGATGCCAACGTGACCACGCTTATTGCTGCCGTGGTACTCTTTGCTTATGGTACGGGACCAATTAAAGGGTTCTCTTTAACCATTAGTATTGGTATTTTAGCTTCGATGTTAACGGCTATTTTGGGAACACATGGTATCTATCAGTGGATACTGCCAAAGATTGACAAAAACAAACTAAACTTTTGGTTTGGAATTAAAGTAAAGGAGAAAAAATAATGGAAGTTTTTAAATACAATAAACCCGTTGTTAAATTTATGGCAAGTGCCAAAAGATTTGGAATATTCTCTGTGATCTTGGTGGTGTTATCTTTAGGTCTCTTGATGACTAAGGGCTTAAACTATGGTATAGACTTTGCAGGTGGTACCGTCATTCAAGTAAAGTATCAAGGTGATGCTCCTATTGAACAGGTACGAAAATTACTGCATAGAAATGAAGCTTATTCAGGTGCTAGTGTTACCTATTTTGGTTCTGATGATGAGATTGCAATTCGGACTAAAACCTCTTCTAAAGATGTTAAAAGTGATGTGGGTAGCGAGATTTCAAAGTTGCTTAAAGAGACAGGTGATTTTGAAATACGTGCCGTTGATATGGTAGGTCCTGCCGTTGGGGACGAGTTAAGAACACAAGGTCTTATGGCAATGTTGCTCTCGATTATTGGTATTTTAGCCTATATTTCATTCAGATTTGAATGGCGTTTTGCTTTGGCTTCGGTCATGGCACTGATGCACGATGTGACCATTACCATGGGAATACTCTCGCTGTTTCAAATAGATATTAATTTGCCTATTTTGGCTGCAATATTGACGATTCTTGGGTACTCTTTGAACGATACCGTTATTGTATTTGATAGAATTAGAGAGGGTATTCGTACCATTAAATCGGCTGACTTGGGTGATGTGATTGATGAATCGGTAACTCGAACCCTTTCGCGTACCACGTTGACCTCGTTGACCACCTTCTTTGTTGTTTTAACTCTTTATCTAGTGGGTGGAGAGTTGCTACGAGGATTTAGTTTTACCCTATTGGTGGGTGTGATTATTGGTACTTACTCTTCTATTTTTGTTGCTTCACCTGTGTTAATGTGGTTGAAGTTCTCTATCTCTGGATTTAGAGAAAAAGAGGCAGATAAATTAAAGCGTGAAAAAGAGAAAGAAAAAATGCGTGCCATGTATGAACAGGGTACAATGTAATAACATTTTTACACAACTCGGAATCGGAAGGCTCTGCCTCCGTTGTTCGGGAGTAAACTCTCCGTTTCCAAAGTGGTTCAATCTTTTATTACAAAAATAGTTTAAAGGAGTTGTATTATGAATTGGGGAAAAGTTTTTTATATCTTTTTTACACTCATGAGTTTAACGACTAGTGTCTCGTTTCTTTATGAGCATACGGTGGTAGCGCTGTTTGCTGCAGGAAGTATTAACCTTGTTTCGACAATACTTAAGTTGGGGGTTCGCAATCTACTATCAGCAGAGCTTTTAGCAGGTTCTTTGGTGGCAGATTTGCATCTTTTACCCTCATTTTTTATGTTTCAATTTGGTAGTGGTGAAGATATCAATCTTATTGTAGGCTTGGTTATTGGTGCAATTATTGCAAATATCTATACACTTGTTATCTCGATTGTCGAGAGTGCCAAGACAAAAGAGGATTTTTAAAATCCTCTTTTTGCTTTAATGGCTTTTGCAAGTTGATGCACTGCCATGGCATAATGTGTACTGTGGTTGTAGGTAGTAATAACTCTAAAGTTATGTGTTCCCCACCAAAGCTCATCATACTTGGCTCGGTTGAGTCGAACCAAACAGACTGAATCTTTACACTCCATTTTAGCACGAGGTCGAATCTGGTGTTTTCTTTTAAGTTTATTTTGTGAGTATCGAGTCTTATAACCAGTTTTAAGCTTTTTAAATCGACTTCCATTATATTTTGCACGTATGGCTACTTGATTAAGTCCACGTTTCCATCCATTTCGAGAGAAATAGTTGGCAATACTTCCAATGGCATCTTCTGCGTTCCATAAATCGGTAATACCATCACCATTAAAATCGACAGCAAAATCAAGGTATGAACTGGCAATAAACTGTCCATAGCCCATAGCACCAGCACTTGAACCCATGAGTACCGTAGGGTCAAGACCTGCTTGTCGTGTCATAATAAGAAAACTTTCAAGTTGATTGGTATAGAAGGATTCTCTTTGGTTATTAAGCATACTCTTGGTGGTAAGTACATCAATCACCCTGTGTTTTCCAAAGTTAACCCCAAATGCTGTTTCAATTCCAATGATGCCCACAATATATTCGGCAGGAACCCCATACTCTTGTGTGGCACGACTCAGTACATCTTCATGCTTTTCCCAAAAATCTACTCCTCTTTGAATATTCTTTTCATAAATAAATATATTTCTATATCTATCCCACTTACCAAGATTACTCTGATATTGTCGACTTGAACGGCTACGATTCTGAGGAATAAGGGTGTAGTTTTGTGCTTGTGAGAATATTTTGTTGAGGTAATTTCTATTAAAATTATGTTGCAGGTGCATCATCTCAATAAACTCTACAAGTTTACTGTTACCTTGAAACTCTCCATGAAGCTCATCATAACTAACAGTTGCTATCTCTGTAAAAGTCTCTGGCTCTTGAATTATTATATTGTCGGTACTGTTTTCAATACCTAGTGCTGAGTAGTTACTAATGGTTTTGTTGTTTTCGTTTAATTCAGCTTTTTCTATATTTTTGGTGCTACATGCCGAGAGCATGAGTAGTGAAAAAGTTAAGATAGACAGATTGGTTATTTTCATTAAATATTCCCCTAAGGTGATTATGTTGTTTAGTTATTATATTGATATATCAATAAATTTAAATTGAGAAAAGCCTCTATCTCTTAGGGTATTTCCATAATCATAACGCTTTTTGTTGCTTGTTATTTTTATTGTCGTTAAAGTGCTACGAAATATAATGTTATCTACTTTAATCTAACCACCAGACTCTAAATTTCCTCTTTTTAATCTTTCCCTCTTTTAAACCATGAAAGGCTTTTTTAATAGCAGATTTTTTAATAGCCACGTAGGAGTTACGGTCAAAAACATCTATTTTACCTATATCTTTAGGGTCAATACCTATATCTTTACAGAGTGTTCCAAGTATATCACCTGCTCTTACTTTTTTCTTTTTTCCACCATCAATACAGAGTGTCCCCATTTCACCTTGAAGAAAAAAGTTTTTATTGGGTTTTAAAGAGCTAATATCTTTTACTTTTAATGAGGGTCGTATCTCTTCAAGCTTTCTTAGAGCATAGGCATCACAAAGGGTAACGGCTATGCCTTTAGCATTGGCTCTGCCTGTTCTACCTATACGATGAACATAATCTTCTGGTTTCATGGGGATGTCATAGTTAATAATAAGCTCTATCGCTTCTATATCCAAACCTCTTGCTGCTAAATCAGTAGCAACCAAGATGGGGAGTGAACCATTAGCAAACTGTAATAGCATCTCTTGGCGTTCATACTGCTCTAAATCACCATTAAGGGTTGCCACATCAAAACCTTTTTCATCTAACATGTCTGATATTTCATTGGTTTTAACCTTGGTGGCACAAAATACAATGGCAAGGTTGGGCTGAAACGCTTGAAGGGTAGCAATAAGTGCGTTCTCTTTGTTCTCAACCTTGTAGGCTCTCTCTTCTATGGCAAGTGTCTCTTTTTGCTCTTCTATCTCAATCGTAATAGGGTTATTGAGTATTCTTGAAGTGAGTTTAAAAATATTCTCTGGGTAGGTTGCTGAGAAAAGCAAGTTTTGTCGCTGTTTAGGAAGATTAGAGACGATTTTTAAAATATCATCAGCAAAACCCATATCAAGCATTCTATCGGCTTCATCAAGAATAAGAGTTTTAATCTTTTTTAACTCTATGGTCTCTCGTGAGAAATGGTCAAGCAGTCGCCCAGGTGTTCCCACCAAAACGTCAGCACCTTTCTCTAAAGAAGCCACCTGTTGTGTGAGTGAAGTTCCCCCGTAAAGGGTAATGATTTTGACATCGGCTTTATATCGAGCAATATTTTTAAGCTCACCTGCTATCTGTTCACAAAGTTCTCGTGTAGGAGCAATAATAAGTGCTTGGGGATTTTGCTGTTTGGGTTTTAGGTGGAGTATAAGAGGCAGTGAAAATGCCAGTGTTTTTCCTGAACCTGTTTTTGCTCTTCCTATAATGTCTTTTTTATCCAGAATAGAAGGAATAGAAGCTTTTTGAATGGGGGTCATCTGTTCAAAACCTAAAGAAGATAGATTTTTTAACAGCTCCTTGGGCAAGGAGAGGTCTTTAAAGTAGGTCACAATAACTCTTTTTAGAAATTATACCTAAATTTTAATAAATGAATTTTTCTCACTTGTGATTTCAAGAACAACTTAATCTATTAATTTTTTAAAAACTTGGCAAAACCAGCTTCTTGGTAACATCAAAATAGTCTAAATAGTCATCAATACTCTGCTCTAGTTCGGTCATATTCAAATCACTCTTCTCTTTAAAAGGAAACTTAATAAAAAACTGTTTGGGCATAATTGAGTTCTTTTTTTTTGGATTTTGAAGATACTCTAAAAGAGTGGTTTTAATGACACGATGGGTACTGTATTTCATAAGATAACGGCGATAAATCAACTCACTTGGAATCTCTTGGGTTTGGTGACAAACAAAACAGTTCTGTTGTAGTTTAAGTGAAGGGGAGTGGGGTTGAGAAAGAAGCATAAGTGTGTAGCTAAAAAAACCTAAAATAATTTTTACCATTCTATTGTGACCTCCGTACCGTGATTGTAAGCTGATGTAATTTTAAAATAAAAGGCATACTGCTCTACCACTTGGTTAACAATATCTAAACCAATCCCAAATCCTCCTTCACTCTTATTGGCACGATTAAACCTACCTGATATTTGTGCCAAATCTTGCTCTTTTATTCCCACCCCTGTATCACTGATTTTGAAAAGCTTTTGAGTTACAACCACACTCAATACGCCCTCTTTTTTATTATACTTAATCGCATTAGAGAGTAGATTATCTACCATTCTAAGGGCATCATTCCTATCCATAACAATAACAATATTGGGTTCAATAGTGACTTTAAGCAATAACTGTTTTGCCTCTATCATGGTGTTAAAATACTCTATTCGCTCTTCAATAAGCCCAGAGATATTCAAAGGTCGACTATCTCTATGATAGTGATGGTTTAGTTTTAAATAAGTTAAATCTTCATATAAACGACTTAACGTTTTAGAGGCAATTTCAATACGTCTCATCTCTTGTTTCCCTTCAAAGCCATAAAGGGTCTCAATCAGTTCAATATTGGTTAAAATCGTACTAATGGGGGTATTAAGCTCATGCGTGGTATCTTCAATAAACTGATTCATATGGTTCATCACCTCTTTCATGGGGGCAATAAAAAGTTTTCCTAAAAAAATACCCAAAGAGGTAAAGAAAATACCCGCAATAAACAGAAAAAGCACCAACATTTTCTGTAAATCTTCAATGGGCTTACCATCAACTGCTCGACTCACCATTAGATAAGTAGCTCCTAAATAGTAAGGCTTAAGCCTTTTAATATGAAACAGATTGTTATTATAATTGTAATACTCCTCTTTCCATTGAATATTTTGTGGTTTAAAAGAGCCAAAAATAAGTGTTTTATCTATACTGTAAATAGCAGAATGATACGGCTCTTGATGGGGATAAACCAATGGGCTTGTATAGTTTTTATGAAGCTTCCGTAGCACTTGGCTTATTCGTTCTGCCTCTTGTTTTAACTTACTGTTTTGAGTATCAATAATATGATGTTTTTGATAGTGATAAAAGATAACGGTTGCGAGTAAAAAAAGTAAAAAGGTAGAGCCTAAATAGATAGAGAGAAAACGAAAAAGTGTCCGTTTCTCACTCTTTAACATAACGATACCCCACATGTTTAATGGTTGCAATAGAGGCTTTTCCTAAACTATTACGTAGTGTATTAATATACGCACGTAGACTCCCTTGACTTGGGTTCTCATCATACTCCCAAAGATTTTCAAAAATACGCTCATAGGTTAAAAGCTCGTTAGGATTTTTTAAAAAGAGTGCCAAGAGCTTAGACTCCTTGGTCTTCAAAGCAACCTTTTCAGCGTGTAGGGTTAAAAAAAGTCCTTTAACATCGTAGGCATAACCATTACCCAAATCGACCTTCTCATTATGAGTACCAAAGTGTCGTTTAAACAGCACCTCAATCCGTGCCAAAAGCTCTTTGAGTGCAAAAGGTTTACGAATATAGTCATCACACCCCACATCAAACCCTTTGGTCACATCATCAATACTATTAAGCGATGTAATAAAAATAGCTGGAATATTATTGTTACCCTCACGTATCTCTGCTAAAAAATCAAAACCACTCTGATGAGGTACTTTAACATCTAGCAACATTAAATCAATATGATGCTCATAAACAATATCTTTGGCTTGAAGTGCATCATACGCAGGATAAACCGTATAGTTAAAATACTCTAAAAACTGCTTAACAGTATCACTTAGTTGTAAATCATCCTCTAAGAGCAGAATATTTGGTTGTGGCATCTTAAGTTACTCCTGTTTATAATTTCCCCATTATAAACAGTAAAGATTAACTACAAATGAATTTCCAAATTAAGTAAGACAATTAGAACTCTTGTTGTTATCAACAATTGAGTTCAATCCCCCTTGCTCACACCCTTTCAAAGGTTTCGTAGGCTGTTTAATGTTTGCTCTGCCATCTTTATCCCATATTACCTTACCACCATTCGCAACTACGACAAATACCAACAACACTATTATTTGAAAAAACCTCATTTTCAATTCCTTTTTTTAACTTTTTCAGAGCTATATAAAATATATGATTAAGATAATTTCATAATAGTTTATTAAGCTTCTTAACAATTATAGCCATTAAATATAAAATTTTTTATGGTTTCTTTATTAATTTAAAATTTTAAGTATATAGCTATTATTAAATGTTAAATCTAATATTTTTTATAATTTTACTGTTAATTGATGGAAATAAACTATGAAAAGAGGTTACAATTGAAGTCAAAAAGATGAATAAATGTTTTATTTTATGTGTAAATGAGACACCCTTTACAAAAAGGATGTCTTGAAGCAATTAATTAGCTATCGCAGTGACCACCACCACAACAACTGCTACCCTGACTATGACCACCAATCTGACCTGATGAAATCTCATCAGAAGTCGCTTCTCTGTTACTTAGCACATTGACAGAGAACATTAAATCTTTACCAGCCAATGGGTGGTTAAAGTCAACATTAACTTCACTTTCTGTAAATGTTTTAACAGTTACTTGTACTGTTTGACCCTCTTCACCTTGACCATAAAGGGTTAATCCCTCTTTAAGTTCAATACCTTCAAACTGATCAACAGGAAGTGTTTGAAGGGCTTCTGGATTATGTTCACCATAAGCATCAACAGCAGGAATCATAAAATCTCCACTCTCACCAACACTCATACCCTCTAAAGCTTTCTCAAGACCTATAATAATATGACCTTTACCTGTAATAAACTCTAATGGTTGACCTGTATTTTTGTTGCTATCCACAACCTCTGTTGATCCTGCCTCTTTAACTTCGTACTCAATACCTACGACACTGTTTTCTCTAGTGATTTTCATTAAATCTCCTACTTAAATTTTTTCAAACATCATATCTAAGCATTCTTAAAATGCCACTGCTTTAAAGATTTTTCTTTGCAATATCGGCAACCCGTGTACCTGGATAATTATCCACTACATATTGAAAGAATCCTCGTGCCTGTTCACCCTGTCCATCTCGTGCCAATGCAATCGCCGTATGTAAGTAAAGCACTTTCATATAATTGGCTTTATCATTTAACGAAGCACTCTTTTTATAATAGGTAATAGCACTGCTATAATCTTGTGTATTGTAAGCTATCTCACCCAAATAGTAGTTACTTGAAGCTGATTTATAGTTGTTAGCCAGTGTCTCTTCAAACTTTACACGTGCAATATTATAACTCTTTCGACCGAAAAGCTGAACAGCAGACATATACACACCAGATATATCGGTAGTTTCCCCCTCAGAGGCAACCATATTGCTATTATTACTCACTCTATTTCTAACACTTCCACCCATTGCCATTCGTAAATCATCTTGAGTTACATAACTGTTTTTAATCTCATCAATCATTGTTCCTAAATCAAGCAAAAGGGCATAGGTTTTATCATAATCATCTTTGGTATTGGCTTTTGAAAACTCATTCAACTGCTCTTTTAGATGCACAATTTGTTGATTAAGCCCTTCGATAATCGTGGTGAATCCATCAATACGACTCTGTTGATCCGAAACCATATTTTTTAAAAACTGAACCTCTTTCCTATTCTCTAGCACCGTTCTCTCTGTTTGGGTTAGCCCATAAGGTTCAGCACTCTCAATATTACCTGCCCCATAAACCGAGGGTTCATAAGCAAACAGCAGTGACGAGAGAGTTAAACAGCCCATTAAAACTATTTTTTTCATTGGACTACTTTAAACTCAACTCTCCTATTTTTAGCATAACAATCACTTGAAAAACTACTGCTACACTCAGGAGAACTCTCTCCCATACTCACCATTACAATATTGGCAGGATTAATCCCTCTACTTGTAATCGCCTCTTTCACAGCTCTTGCACGTTTTAACCCCAATGCGTAATTATACTCATCGGTTCCTGTCGCATCACAGTGTCCCTCTATTTTTAATTTAGCACCACTGTTTACTGCACCTTTTAGCAGGTTGGCATTACTGCTAATGGTCGATAATTTATCATGTGTAATGGTGTATTGATTAGAAGCAAAATAGATATTTTTAACACCTCCAGCTGTTTCAGCATACAAAGTATTATCATTATAGTTTCCTAAATTAGTATTTCCTGAATGGCTATTACTATACTCTTTTCCATAAGGGTCAACATTATCATAACCGTAACTGTTGGTTCCTTCTCCATTCACACCTGCTCCATCTATTACTGCTGTATTATCTGCCACATCTAAAGTAGAGACCTTTTTATCTGCACATCCTGACATAATCAGTGTGAGTGAAATTGCCGTTATTAATAGCTTTGTTTCCATATAGTTCCTTTTAAATTTCTTAAGATTATAAATAATTATACCAAATAAAAATTAAACCTTATTACCAGTCAATTGACTGAATCTGTCCATTAATCATCGGGTAAGAGCTGTTTTGCTTGGTTGCTAAGTTCATATATCCAATGGTATTTCCTCTACCATTCTGTTTTATATAGAGTATCACTTTACCATCTTTTGAAAAACGAGGAAGTTGATTGGAACCATTACTCGTTAATGCCCGTACATAGGAGCTGTTCGCACTGCCCAAATAGATATTGGTCGCCCCACCCTCTCTAACCGAGTAGAGAATATATTGACCAAAAGCATCACATGAGCTATTATTGGCTCCATAATGAGCCGCCTTAGAGACCGAATAGGAACCTATTGACTTGGTATAGATGTTGGCTGAACCCATTCTATCAGAGACAAAAGCGATACGGCTCTCATCTCCTAAATATTTACCATTAACATCAATACCTCTAAATTTGGTCAACTGCTCTTTTGAACCTGAATTAACATCATACTCATAAATATCGGTTTGACCATTAGGTGCCATGGTCAGTAGAAGTTTACTTCCATCAGCACTTACATCTGAACAAACCATCACCCCTTCTGAGCTAATCACCTTTTTTCTAGCCCCTGAAGCCATATCTACCCGATAAAGTGTTGGTAAAAAGTTATTATATGAAGTGTAATAAAAAGCACTCTGTGTTGGGTTTGCCCATTTAGGAAAAAGATTTAAACCACCCCTAACAATCACACTCGAAAAAAGTAGGGTATAATCAGCAATCAAAACCTCACTCTTCCTTGAAGAGATATATTTTGAAAAGAGTATGTGTCGGCTCATCCATGATATATCATCATATCCTAACGCGTTGTTAATATCTACAATCGCATTATGGGCTAAAAAAGGGTAACGTGCCGAAGCATTGACCGTATACCCTTTCTGAAAAATAACATTGTTGTCAAGAACATGTAGCAACTTAACATCAAGCTTTGTACCCGATGGAGCATAACTGTATTTTAAGATATACTCTCTGTCATGCAGTTCAGGTGGAATCATCCCCTCATCAAAACTGCCTCTTCTAGCCGTGCTATCTACATTAAAGTGTCCACTCATTTTAATATCATTAAGCAAAAGAGAGAACATCTTCTGATGTTTTTGAGTGCTGTTTGCAGTATTCGTATCTTCGATAATAGAGAGTGAAGTCTTAGATTCCACATCTTTTTCAATGGTTAAAACTGCATCAACAGCCAAAAGATTAAAAGTAAAAACTAAAAAAATAAATATATAACGCATGATTGTCCTTCTGTTTGGGGTAATAAATTTAGACAGTATCATATCCCATGTATAGTAAAGCTATGATTATTCACAATTTAAATGGAGGAATATCAATAAAAAATAAAAAAAATAATTTCTACATTTTTTTTACACTTTTTTGATATATAATGCTTTTAAGAGTTTTTAAACCTGCTATTTTAGACAACACTAACACTTTTTTAGTTACGTCTTTTAAACAATGTTGTTGTATGGTCATTCCTTGGTTGAAGCCTATAGTTTCGCCAAGTTGTGATTTAAAACCCTCCTAAAAAAGTACCAATTTCTCACACTTTCTAATATAAATATATTTGCATTAATCTTTTTTTTTATTATTAAATAATATAATTTCAGAATTTTTTAATTTAAAAGGCAGATATTATTATGTTATTCAAAACAAAATACTTATTATTTTTACTCCTGTTTGGCTTCACGTTTTCGCTACAAGCAAACAGCAATGGATACGCTTCGGTTTACATCGAAGCCATTGCAAAATCAAAGCTAGGAAAAAGCTACAAGTGGGGAGGAAACGGCCCTTACAACTACGACTGCTCGGGATTTACCCAAGAGGTATTTGAAAAGAATGGTATTATTATTCCTCGGCTCTCTAAAGAACAAGCAAAAGTTGGGCAAAAAGTTAAACGACACCAACTACAAAAAGGTGACCTTGTCTTTTTTCACTCAAAAGCCAGTACCACTGTTGACCATGTGGGCATCTATTTGGGCAATGGAAAATTTATCCATGCCAGTCGATTTCATAAACGTATTGTTATTAGCCCACTTAGAGAGTATAAAAAATTCTTTAAATGGGGACGACGATTAACCTAAAAACTCTTCAATCAGTTCACAAATCTCATCTATCGCTTGAGTAGCTGGAGCATAAATAACTTTTTTAAAATATTGATCATGGTGCTGATCGACATCTAAATTATTTAAAATAGAGTGGTCTACCAGTTGGGCAATGTATGCAGTATCTATAACATTTCCACTGGTTCCAATTACCACCACCATGTCAGCTTCATCATACAGAGTGCTTAAATAAGCATATGCAGGAGCTGATTCACCAAACATCACCACATTATGACGAATCGCATCACTGTGACACTTGGGGCAAGTGACCCCCTCTTGAGACCTATAACCAATCTTAAAGACCGTTCTACACGCTTCACAACGCAGATCAGTTAAAGTACCATGCAGATGAATCACCCCTTTGCATCCTGCTTGTTCAAGCATATCGTCTACATTTTGCGTCAACATCACCACACTTTTTGGGTATGTATCTTTTAACTTTGCCAACTGCTTATGGGCATGATTAGGCTCTTTGGTCTCTAAATCTGCCCGTCGTGCATCATAAAAATCCAAGACCTTCTGACGGTCATCTATAAAACCTTGTACCGAACAGACCTCTTCTACCCTGTAGTTCTCCCAAAGTCCATTTGAATCTCTAAACGTTTTAATACCTGACTCGGCAGAGAGTCCTGCTCCACTTAAAATATATACCCTTTTACTTTTACCATGCATTGTTTCTCCTTAGTGGTCAATCGACGAAATAATTCCATCAATTTCATTTACTTTAACACTCCATTTGGTTAAAGGCTCAAGCAGAGCAACTGCTCCAATAGAGGGTGTGTTGGTCATACCCGAAAGCTGTTCTACACTCTGTGCAAAGAGCTTATCAGACAATCCATACAGCAGATGAAGCTCTTTGGTATCGGTCTGAATTAACAGAAGATTTACCTTACTGTTGTTAGCAAGTGTCAGTTGAAGAGCTTCAAGTCCATTATTAGTAAAAAGACTTATGCTATTTTTAGCATCAAAAAGTTTAACAACCACCTCTTTAGGATTGTCATTAAACTCATACAATCCATCCACTGTAGCCACTTCATAAATGAGCTTCTCATCACCACTTTTTAATGTGTGCTGAATCAACTTAACATTTGAAAAAGAGTGCTTATCTTTTTTTATTTCATTATAGGGAAAAACCACTCCATGCTGTTTGGTTTTTACAATCAGACTCTGTGATGTCAACTCGAAACTACTCTGTTTATAGAACAGTGTCAAAGCGAAGATAGCTACGGCTAGAACTACTAGTATTATGATATTTTTTAACATTAAAAATTATATCTTAATTTTTCTCAAATCGCTTCCCAAACTGCCAAAGCCTGAACATGTTCTTTCACATCATGACATCGAACAATCGAAGCCCCCTGCTCAACAGCTTTAAGATGAATCGCCAAAGTTCCTGCCAATCGCTCCTCGGTCGGGGTACTAATAATTGCGTTAATCATCGACTTTCGACTCGCACCAATCAAGAGTTGACAACCAAACTTCTTAAAATGTTGCATATTTCTAATCAGTGTTAAGTTATGCTCCAAAGTTTTTCCAAAACCAATCCCCACATCTAAAATAATATCCTCTCGATTCAAACCCAACGCTTCACATTTTTGAATCTTCTCTTCAAAAAAATCACTCACCTCAACCATAACATCATTATACACAGGATTTAACTGCATGGTTTGTGGTGTTCCTTGCATGTGCATAATAGAGAGTTTAACACGATATTTAATCGCCAAGGCAATAAGTTCAGGGTTAGAAGCACCCGAAATATCATTAATCAGGTTAAACCCACACTCTAACCCATACTCTACTACTTTAGGAGTGGTCGAATCAATACTAAACGAAACCAATTCATAAAGCTTCTCTCTGTTAATCGCATCACAAATGGGTTGAATACGAGCCAACTCTTCGGCTTCACTCACCGTAGTAGCATTGGGTCTGCTAGAGACAGCCCCTATATCAATAATGGTTGCCCCCTCGTCTATCATTGCTTTTATCTTTTTAATCGCATCTCCAGACTTAAACCGACTACCCGAGAAAAAACTGTCATCGTTGGCATTGATAACTCCCATAATTTCAGTAGGATAATTGTTAGTTTTAAGAAAATTCTGAAGCTCTTTGGCAACCATTTTTAGTCCAAAAGGTTGAGCCAACTCTTTTTTAGAAAGAATCTCCATATGTTTTCGAGTTCCAATTAACAAACAACTGTAAGTTGATTTTTCACATGTAATTACACCGGAAGGAACGGCCAATTCTGCTCCAATACTTAAAGCATCTTGTTTCAAAATATTAACAGCAGGAGTTTTTAACTCTGTAATAAAAAAATAGAGAAGCTCCATTTTTTTAGCCATAATAGCAACCCCACCACCTTGAACATTTAAATTTTTTAAGAATTGTTTTTTATGTTTGATATTGCCCAGTTGATAGATATTCATAGCAACCTTTCGTAGTATGGGCATAAATGCCCATAAATTTCTCGCAGTTTTGTAAGTTAACGTTCAACAGACTCTATAATCTGTACAGAATTCTCTTCAGATATTGGAGTTTCTAGGACTTCTTGAACTTCAAGCTCTTGAACCTCATCCATAGTTTTAGATACTGGTAATAATCCTATCTCTTCAACTTTTACTTTGAGAGAAGCCTTTGTGGTATTTATATCGGTCACTTTTTTTATACGCTCTACTGTAGGTTTATCAGATGTCCCAACACATCCCAAAAACATAAAAATGCTCAATAGAAAAACCCAAAAAACAGTTTTTGTCATAATCAATCTCCTAATTCAATTTTACCCTAATGACAAACTCATTATAATCTTTACTTGCTTTTTTCAATGTTAAACTCTACCCTATAATAAATATAAACCATGTATCTCTATTATAAGGTAACAATTTTCATATATTTAACACAAACCTTTTGCTTTAGCATACTCTAAAATCTCATCCAAATGAACCTCTCTATCTTCGTCTTCATCTTCCTCTTTAGATTGACACAATCCACACGCCGTTCCTGCATCGGTCTCTTGCATCAATGATTCCATATCATTATGTCCTGCTTTAATTGCCTCTAAAAGCATCCCCAAAGTCACATCAAAACAACTACAAACATTGTAATCTAAATCCAACTGCTCTATCTCTTCTATG
>DCAF01000051.1:0-1038 GCA_002311915.1 Sulfurovum sp. UBA1140
AGATATTGCAGAGTTTCATATATTATTTGAAAGAGTGCATCCATTTGCCGATGGCAATGGAAGAGTTGGAAGATTAATCATGGCTTTTCAAGCTATTCAAAATAATATCGTTCCTCCACTTATTGAAAATGAACATAGAAGTGAATACTTGAAAGCTATTAATGATAAAAATGAACTTTTTAAGTTTATTGATGAGAGCATTCAGAACAGTATGGACTTACTAGACTAAAAGTACAACAACATAGAGTAGCCAATAAATTACCTAGTGGCAATTTATTGGCTATCTTCGACCGTTAGTCTACGAAAGGAAAAAAATGACAAGAAGAAATTTTCTATATTCAACAGCAATATTATCAGGAGGTATTTTAATGGGATGTAATTCAACTAGTGCCAACGATAAAATAGATTTATACCAAATATATTCATCAATCATGAAAGAAGAGAGTGAAGAACATAAAAAAAACTTGGATGTCTTTTGTAGCAAATGATATTTGGGAAGCAAGACAAATACCAGAAGTAAAAAGAAATTTAGCTCTCTTAGCTAAAACAATTGCCAAATATGAACCTGTATCAATATTGGTTCATGCAGATGACAAAGATGATGCAATATCACTTTTAGACGGACTAAATACCCATAACTTTCCAATAGAACTAATAGAATTTAGTATTGATGATTTATGGCTTAGAGATACTGCACCAACTTTTGTAACAAATGAACTTGGTAAAAAAGCAGGAATAAATTTTAATTTTAATGGTTGGGGAGAAAAGCAAGAACATACAGATGACAGTAAAGTAGCAGATTTTATTATAGAAAAATCTGGAGTAAAAAAAATTAATTCTAATTTAGTCTTAGAGGGTGGAAGTTTTGAGATAGATGGTGAGGGAACAGCTATTTTGACTGAAAGTTCAGTCTTGAATGACAATCGTAATCCTAGTTTTACTAAAGAAACATTTGAAAAAGAGTTAAAACTACTTTTAGGGATTAAAAAAATTATTTGGCTAAAAGGAATTAAGGGTAAAGATATTACTGATGCTCAT
>DCAF01000051.1:1101-41409 GCA_002311915.1 Sulfurovum sp. UBA1140
TTCAACTCAAAAGCATTAGTTTGGAGTTCGTCAACCCAACCTTACTTTAATCTGCTGATCATGTTCTTGAAAAACTTTTATGGTCTCATCAAACATTCGCTGACTCTTTTTAAAGAGTTTAAGGGCGTTGGTTTCGATGGCTTCTATTTTCATAGACTCTTTCTTATTAATATACTCCATCTCACTCTCGTACCGATTGGGTTTGTGTTTCCATTTTTCTAAATCTTCTCGGGCTTTATCAAAATAGGTATAGAGTTCATCTTTATCACGAGCTACCTCGGTTTCTCGGTCGATTGAAATATCATTAAGTTTATCTACGGCTTCTTTTTCTATTAAGTAGATTCTATCAAGATAGTCACTATAGAGACTCTTCTGCACCACATCTCTATCTAGGTTCATTTTTTTCTGAAGTACCAACCGTTGCTGTTCTAACCGTTCATCATAAATATCAATCATTTTTTTACGCAATTTACTGCTTGTGGTTATGTAGATATTTAACTTATCCATCGAGGTCTGTACTTTTGTATTGAGTCCCTCGACATCTAAAGGCTCTGTTGTAGTGATGTTTCCCATAAGGTTTTCTCCTATGCTTATTTGTTTAATATAATTATATAGTATATGGGGTTAAGTTTTCGTTAGATGGTTGGGATTGCTGAGTGATTAAATTTTAATCTACAAACTACCCACATCAAAATAATAAAACGGTTTTTTCTGCTCAATCTCTAACTCATAGTCAAGAGCATCAAGTAGTTTAATAAAGACTTGTAGTGAAATCTTATCAATATTTCCTTTTTCGAGTTTTGAAAGGGTCTGTCTGGTGATGCCAATTTTATTTGCTAATAGTTCTTGGGTGAGTTTTTTCTCTTTTCGTAGCTTTTTAATGGTTGTACCAATTTTATAAAATTCCATTAGATATATCCTTGTAAGAGGTATTTAAATTTTTTTTAAGAGAAAATTGTAGTATACAAAGGAATTTTTCACCAAACTTTTGAAAAGAGTTGTCGGTTTTTATGTACGCTTTTATCTCATTCTCTATGGTTTGAATTGCCTCTATGCAGGTTTCAAAATGCTTTATGGCAGATTTTTCATCAAGTAGACAGTATTGTGTTCCAAATTTTATTAACCCCTCTTTATTGAACCAAATTTTTTTACCAAAAAGTGTTAAAGCTGGTTTGTCATGTGGTAGATAAATAGCTGTATTCACAACATCATAAGCAGGGGCTAAAAATCGGCTCTTCATATCTGATTTATAGAGTATACCAAAGTTTTTTAGATGAGCATCACCATTTTTTAAGAGATAATTCATTACAGTCATTTTAAAAAATGAGATTAAGTCTTTTTGTCTGTTGGTGGATATTTTATTAATGGCTTTGGTTATTTGTTCATAGCTTCCACTATATTTTTTCTCTTTGTTTAAACCAAAAAGTACACAGAACTCTTCAAATCCATAAAACATATCATGCTCTTTTTGATAGGTGAATTTCTCTATAATAAACAGTTTTTTGTTTTTAGATAACCAAAATCTTGGTGTTTTAATTCCTGCATGTTGAACTGCTCTCATAGAAAAATACTCATTTTCAGCCAAATGGGGATACTCATCTGAAAAACTTTTGATGATGTATTCTTTGTTTGAGAGTGTTGCTTTGTCATGAAGAAGAGCCAATACTTTTGGCTGTACACCTGCTATGGCAGATTGATTTAAAAACCTTTGAACCAGTTTAGAAAATAGATTCTCATCGTTATTGTTTAGAATATTTTCCAAGTTAAAATCAATTTGCTTTTTCTTTTGAGTAGACTCTTTTTCATAGGTTAAGTAACCTTCTATAGATAAAGAGAGGTGCTTAAAAAGTAAAAAATCGTTCATCTCTCCATGCTCTTTAATTAGAAGGTTTTTAAATAGAGAAAAAAGGTATCCCTCTGGCATATTCATATCAAATATAGGGTGTAGATGGTAGTAATAGGTATAGCTTTTGGAGCGATAGGGCATGCTTAATGAGATAGGGTTATCAGAATTGTAATTGAAAATGAACTCTCTATCTTTTTCTTTATAGCTTAGTGTTCCAGAGGGATGTGTATTGGCTAAAACAGTTAACATAGAGACTCCTTATGTTTCTTTTACTTAACATTTTATATTTATTTAGAGTATATGTCAAGTTAAATTAACATTTATTCCTTTTCACTTATATAAAATTGGTTATAATCTATCAATAAAAATAAGGAAAACAGTGCCTAAACTCTCTCTCTACTTTATCTTATCGACACTTATTTTTGCAGATTTTCTGCCTTTCCAAACCATAAATAAAGCAAACATGGCTTATGAAAAAGGTGAGTATAGTAAAAGTGCAGAACTGTTTCATAGTTTAGAGCAAAATGACTCAATGGTTAAGTATAATGAGGCAAATGCACTCTACAAGGCAGGGGCTTATGATAAGGCTTTGAAGGCATATGACAAAGCAAAGGGAGTTGATGAGGTGACTCGACAGTATAATATGGGGAACAGTTATTTTAAAAAGGGTGAACTGAAACGTGCGATTGCTTGTTATGAAGAGGCGTTGAAAATAGGGGAAGATGCAGATGCACGGTACAATTTAGCTTTGGCAAAGAAGAAAATAGAAGAGAAAAAGAAGCAAGAGCAAAAGCTCAACAATAAGAGTAAGCATCAAGAAGAAGAGGATAAGAAAAAAGAGGAAGAGCGTAAAAAGAAGGAACAGAAGAAAAAAGAGCAAGAGGAGCAAGAGAAAAAGAAGCAACAGCAAAACAAAAAAAAGGGTCAAGAGCAAGAGAGTAAAGATAAGAAGAACTCGAACAGTGACCAACAGGCAAAAGATGCCAAAAGAAAAGAGGAGAGAGAGAAGATGACTCCCGAAGAAAAATTGACCCAAAAAGAGTTGAAACGATTAATGAAAAAACTAAATGAAAAAAGAATGCCGACCATGATGTATCAAGCAACCCAACCAACAGGAGAGAGAAATGATACGAATCCTTGGTAGTCTGTTTTTAGTTTTATCTGGTTTACTTTATGCAGGGAGTGTTGAGGCTCATGTTAATAGTGATGAGGTGGTTCTTGGTAAGCGTGTGATTTTAACGATTACCGTTGTGGGAGAGGAGTTTGATAGTCTGCCTGATATTTCGACGATTGGAGGGGCGAAGGTGTTAAATCTACATCGAACAGATGGCTCTAATTATATAACGGTGAACGGGAAAAGGAAGATGGAGAAGAACGAATCATTGATGATAGAGTTTTTACCCGAGCATAATATGACGATTCCTGTTTTTCAACTTGAAATAGATGGTCAGATGAAATCGACTGAACCAATTGCTATTAAAATGTTGCCAACAGCTCAAGAGACTCAATTAAATTCCAATTTCAAGATAGAGATGCAGTTAAATAAATCAAAAATTTATCTGGGTGAACCTGTGGTGGTTACGGTTCATTTTAGCCAAAAGAGGGTGGTAGATGTGATGCGATTGGAGTATCAAAAACCTGAATTTGGAGCATTTTTTTCTAAATTGATTGGGAAAGAGAGAAGCTACACCAAGGGGCAGTATACGGTTCATGAACTAAAATATCTTTTAATTGCCAAAACAGAGGGAAACTTAACCATTGAACCTGCCCGTGCTAAGATTGCCGAGCGTATAAGAAATGCCCAATCGGGTGGGTGGTTTTCGGATATACCCCAATGGAGTAGTATTGCGTCAAAAAGTAGTCTATTAGAGGTTTTAACACCAAGTGTTGAGTATGATGTGGTTGGGGATTATAATATTACAGATACCCTAGATACTCTTGAGGTCAAAGCCAATAAGCCTATTCATCTAAATATTAAGTTAGAGGGTGAGGGAAGTTTAGAAGATTTTGAGGGGATAGTTTTTAGTATTGATGGAGTAACCATTTACGGTGATGAGCCAAAAAAAGAGAGCCATTTGGTGGGAGATATGGTTCAAAGTCATTATCTGCAAAGTTTTGTTTTTATTGCAGAGCATGATTTTACCATTCCCTCTCAAACGATTAAGGTTTATGATAATAAGCGTAACCGTTTAACCCTGTTAAAGACCAAAGCTTACGAGGTTACTGTATTGGGGGGTGTTAAACCCTCTACTCGACCTATGATAGAAGATGAGGTGCATTATCCTATGATTACATGGAAAATACCTGAATGGTTTATACTGTTGGGTGTTTTTCTTATGGGTATGGTGATTGCTCTGTTGGGAAAAGGCTATCTGCCTACTTTTTCGTTTTTTAAGAGACGATTAAAAGGTACGAATATGACCTCTTCAGAAGCACTTAAAACGCTCTATCCTTATGTGGCAGATACCAAGGAGGTTGAAGCGATGGTACGTCAACTTTATGATTTAGAGCAAGGGAAGCCTGTAGAGATTGATAAAAAAGTGTTGAATCAACTGCTAGATAGATACGTTAAAATTGATGCTTTATAAAAAATCTCTAAAAATTATTAAAAAAGATATGCTACAGAAAGAGCAGGTATTTAAAGCGATTAAAAGAGCCTATAAACACCTCTATCGTATATCAGATTCTGATATACTGGACTATTTTGAGGTATCGTCTGTTATTGAACTTAGAGTACACATTCCCAACGTAATCCCTCATGATGGAGCAGGTCAACAGTTTGATTTACGAGAGATGGATTCTTGTTTATGCACCGATGGTTATGGCAATATGAAGGAGCTTTATAGCTCGGAAAAAGAGGCAGAGCAAAGGGTTGAGATGTTATTGGTTGAACGAGGATTGAACCTTGGGGTCTATCCTTGCCCTTATAATTGTGGATGGCATTTAACAAAAGGATAATTTTTTTAAACTCCCTATTTTTTTAATCATTACAGATATAATTTTTAGATAAACTTGCAATAATTATTAACATGCTCATGGAGATTTTATGGATTTAAATATAATACTGTATCTAAGTGCTTACCTTATTTCGGCAATACCGTTTGGTTTTATTTTGGCGAAGGTTTTTGCCAATGTTGATGTGCGACAAGAGGGGAGTGGCAATATCGGAGCAACCAATGTGTTGCGTGTACTCAAAGAGAAAGCACCCCATTTGGCAAAAAAATTGACCATTGCTACCTTTGCTTTGGATGCAACCAAAGGAATTTTTGTTATTTTAGTAGCAATGGCATTGGGTGCTGATGAGAATGTTCTTTGGACATTGGCAGTTTTAAGTGTGGTTGGTCACTGCTTTAGTCCATTTTTATGGTTTGAAGGGGGAAAGGGGGTTGCTACAGGATTTGGTGTATTGCTGATTATGCTTCCTATTGAGGCACTGATTGCGATGGTTGTTTGGTTTGTTGCAGGAAAAGTCTTGAAGGTCTCTTCTCTCTCTTCTTTGATTGGACTCTCTGCACTGTTGGTAGCTTCTTATATTATTCACCCAGAGATGGCTCCTATCTATACCCATGCTCCTATTTGGATTATTGCCTTTATTATTTTTTATAAGCATGTTCCCAATATTGTTCGACTCTTTAAAAAAGAGGAAGCACAACTTCTGTGACTATTCATATTGAAGAACTCACCTTTGATGCCATTATTGGTATTTTGGATTTTGAGCGTACCACTCCTCAGAGGGTCGTGGTTAATGCAGAAATAGAGTATGCCTATGAAGAGGGGCAGTATATTAATTACGCTACGGTCATTGAGATTATTACCAATTTAATAGAGACAAAAGAGTATAAATTATTAGAAGAAGCGTTAGAAGAGTTGGCTGTAGTTTTAATAAAAAGTTACCCTGAAATTACCTCTGTTTTTATAAAAATATCTAAGCCAGATATTATTGATAATGCGACTGTTTCTCTTTCTAAAAAATGGTTTAACACCAAATAATAATAAATAGTTAAAAAATATTTAAAAAAACTTTAAACTATAATACTTTTGTGTTATAATATTAAAAATTTATTAAATTAGGAGCTTCAAATAAAATGAGAATATTAATTATAGAAGATGAAATAACATTAAGTAAGACACTATCCGACGGACTAAAAGAGTTTGGATTTCAGAACGATATAGCTGAGAATATCAAGGATGGCGAGTATTATCTTGGAATTAGAAACTACGACTTGGTACTACTTGATTGGATGTTACCTGATGGTAACGGAATTGATATTATCGTTAAGCTTAAAGAAAAAGCACCAAAAACATCTGTAATTGTGCTTTCAGCTAGAGATGATAGAGAGAGTGAAATTGAGGCATTAAAAGCAGGTGCAGATGATTTTATTCGTAAACCTTTTGACTTTGAAATCCTCACCACACGTATTGAGGCAAAACTTCGTTTTGGTGGTTCAAATATCATCGAAGTAGAGAACCTTATTATTAATCCTGAAGAGGAGAAAATCATCTATGATGGTAATGAGGTTGAGCTTAAAGGAAAACCATTTGAGGTCTTAACACACTTAGCAATGCACAAAGACCAAATTGTCTCAAAAGAGCAACTACTTGATGCCATTTGGGAAGAGCCAGAGTTGGTAACACCAAATGTTATTGAGGTTGCTATCAATCAAATTAGACAAAAAATGGATAAACCATTGAACATTACAACGATTGAAACTGTTAGAAGAAGAGGTTATAGGTTTTGCTTTCCAAAAGGAGCTTAAGAGGTCGTTTTCTTCTTGAGATTGCTGTCTCTATGACAGCAATGCTTATTTTTATTAATATCATTATTGGTTATCATATCTCTATGAGTCTTTATGATACTACTAAAAATGAGCTTGAGAGACAGGCTGAATTTATAATTACGACCTATCCAAATCAAGAAGAAAAATTTAATAAAGAGTTTAACCATTTTGATTTATCCGAACTCTATAACGACGATATTGTACTACTTTCTACCAAACAGCAAACGGGTATAAAAACGATTCAAAGGGGTACTCACTACTATATTGAACTTATTACCCCTTATCCCATGTCTAAAAGCTACCTAAAAATTACCCGAGATGTTACCAATGAGAAGAATTTTCTGTATAATATCTACTATACCATGGCAATATTGGTTATTTTTGGTTTTATTTTTATTCTCTATTGCGCCTCAATGCTCTCTTCTCAACTTCTGAATCCTCTACATCGTTTAACAGGTAAGTTTGGTAATATGGATGAGAGTATTCTTCAACCCCTTGATATTAAAGATTTTCCTTTAGAATTTGCACAATTAGGAGAGTTGGTAAATCGCCTAATTACCAAGATTAAAACCTCGATTAACTATAGAAAAGAGTTGTATGTTGGAACGGCTCATGAGTTAAGAACTCCTTTAGCCGTGATGCGACTTAAAAATCAAATCACACTAATGAAGTATAAAAAAGATGATAAAATTAGAGAAACGCTTCAACAAAATATGGATTCTATTGATATACTTAACAACATGATACACAATATTTTGGAGTATGGACGAGCTGAAGGTGGACAGTTTGAGAAACCTAAACGGGTTAATATTATCCGTTTTATGGCAGAAAAAGCAGAAGAGTATGAGCTGTTGGCACATTCACAAAATAGGAATTTTATCTATAATTTTGAGGTTGAACGATTCATGATTAGTATACAGCCGTTGCTATTTATGCAGATTTTTCAAAATTTTATACAAAATGCCTTGAAATTTACACCAAAAAATGGACTGGTTACTTTAACTGTATATACTGATGATAAAAATTTTATTATTGAGGTTAAAGATGAAGGGTGTGGTATTGATGAAACTCAAGACCTTTTTGCCCCCTTTAAACGCTCGGTAGAGTCAACAGGAGCAGGGTTGGGACTCTTTTTGGCACAGAACGCAGCAGAATCTATGGGGGTTCATTTACGTTTGGAAAATCGTAAAGATAAATCGGGTGCTATTGCCAGTATTCTCTTTCCTTTTAACCGTTTTTTACATAATGAAATGTGAACTACCTCTAGCTAAAGAGCTAGAAGTTTCCTAACTAGCAAACTCCAACGAGTCTGAACACGAAAAGCTAATGTTAAAACTATGAAAATATTATAACCAAAAAAAACTTAATTAAACATTAACTCTTCAATTCATCCCCGTCTTAGAGAACGGGGGTTTCTTGAAGGTTTTTGATAAATTTAATTTAATCATAAGCTTGGATGAGATATAAAACAGAATAAGTATCTAAAATTTTTAAAGGTACTTACAAATTAATAAAATATAAGTGAGTAAAAAATATGGCATTAAAAATTTCAGATGATTGTATAGCATGTGATGCTTGTAGAGAAGAGTGTCCCAATGAAGCAATAGAAGAGAATGATCCAATATATTTAATTGACTCTGATCGTTGTACTGAGTGTGTTGGGCATTATGATGAACCACAATGTATTGCGGTATGCCCTGTTGACTGTATTAAGTCAGACCCTGATAGTGTAGAGAGTGCTGAAGAGCTTAAATTTAAATTTAGACAGATGCAAGAAGAGGAATAATATTTTTTGATGCATAATTCGACAGCAATTATAGATATTGGATCAAATTCTGCTAGACTGGTTATTTATCAGGTAAGTAGTCTTTATGGATTTCATCTTATTTGTGAAAAAAAATCTAAAGTAAGAATTGGAGAGGGTGCCTATGAAAAAGAAGGCAACCTTCAACCCATTGGAATTCATCGAGCCTATTTGGCACTAGATGAGTTTATTAATACCATTAAACTTTATGCTGTTACAAAAATATTTTCTGTGGCGACCTCTGCCCTAAGAGATGCCCCCAATGGTTTAGAGTTTACCCATTGGATAAAAGAGAAGTTGGGGTTAAATATTGAGATTATAGATGGAAAAACCGAAGCCAAATATGGTGCTATCGCAGCATTAAATCTCTTGCCCATTACCAGTGGTATTACCATTGATATTGGTGGAGGGTCTTCGGATATTGCGTTGATTAAAGAGTCAAAAATAGTCGATACCTACTCTTTAAATCTTGGAACGGTACGACTCAAAGAGCTTTTTTTTGATAAAAATAGACCTTCAAAAGAGGCTCAAAACTTTATCAAAAAAGAGCTAAAGAGGCTTCCTTCTATCTTTAGGCATAAGCAAGTAATTGGTATTGGTGGAACTGCACGTACCCTGAGTAAAGGGATTATGAAGAGTGACGCCTATCCTCTAAATAAAATTCATGGATTTAATTACCAAGTTAAAGAGTATCATGATTATTTCTCTAATATTGCTTCAGCCAATAGAAGTATGTTGCATTATTTTTATATCTCAAAAGGTCGTTTTGATACCATTCGAGAGGGTGCATTGATATTTCAAGAGATTTTAGCTCATGTTGAAGCCAAAGAGGTGATAACCTCGGGGGTTGGTGTGCGAGAGGGAGTTTTTTTAAATGATTTCTTAAAACACAACAACTTGCAGTTTCCCAAAAAGGTTAATCCCAGTTTGGTGAGCATATTGGACAGATTTGAGACTCCTCATGCAGATAGCACCAAATTAAAAGAGAGTGCAACAAAATTGTTTAATCTTTTTGTCAAGAACCAACGTATCTCTAAAAAATATCTTCAGACACTACTCAATGCTATTGAGTTGACTCCTATTGGACATACTTTTAATATTTATCAATCTTATCAACATGCATTTTATGCAACGATGCAAGAGTTTAACTATGGAGTGACCCATAAAGAGATGATTTTAACAGCCATGTTGCTTCGTTTTGGGGGAAAAAGTCTTTATGATAAAGAGATTTATAAAGTCTATAAAACACTGTTACCCAAAAAGAGGGAGTTAGAAATATTGAGTTTTATCTATACAATTTCAGTGACCTTACATGAAAATTCATCTATTGAAGAGTTTGATTTCTCTTTGCAAAATGAACGTTTAACGATTCGAGCTCAAAAATCACTCTATCTGGTTAAAGAGAAAATTGAAGAGCTAGAGACACCTGCTAAGTTAACGCTACAGGTACTTGATTGTCAAGTTATTCCTTTGTATTATTTTTAAGCTTTAGAAAAGTTAGCATTGATTTAACGCTTTAAATGTATTAAACGCTACTGTTTTTCTAATTTTTCCCTCTCTATTATCCACCAGACCATACCCACTAGCAATAAGTTGATGCCAGTAGACTCTATTAATTTTACCACTCTCTTTTGCACACTTTAAATACTCTAGCATATACTGAGCATACGCCTCTTCACTCACACACTCTTTTTCAGAAGTGGGTGCATGGGGAGCTGTATTGGCAAGTGGCCAGTTGACTTCGGTAATATAGATACTGTTTGAGGTCTGATTAGAGAGTCGAACCATACTGTAGAGCATGTTAATTTTATTTTTGGTATTAAATATCCCCATCTGTGTATTGTTGGGGCTTCCTCGTCTATCGACATAAAGTAGAGAAGAAAAATGGTCATAATGAACAGGAAAAGCATTAAAGAGTGTGCGAATGGTATAGTGGTACTCGAAATCTATTACCGAGGAACCAATCAGTTTAAGTGTGGAAAACTGTTGGTTTCGTATGGTTTGAATATTTTGATACCAAACTAGATACTCTTTCATTGAAAAGAATCCCCACTTGGTACGGTTAATGGCATTGCCTATTTGGTACTCTTTGACATGGGGGCTAAATTTTTTAAAAATGGTGGTAATGTCTTTTTGTAGCAGAGCAGTATCTTCAATATGTTCTCTATCTTGTAAAATATTCAAAAGTATGGTTTTGTTTTTAAATTTTTGAACAAATGCAAGATATTCCTCTATTCTGTGCATCTCCCAGAGGGGCATTCGTATCAAAATATGTTGAATACCCAGCTCTTCGATTAGCTCTACTTGAATATCTCCTTTGTCTAAATCAACCCCCATGCCATAAAAATTATCTTCATCTATTTTTTTACCTCTGAAAAAAGGCATGAGTAGTATGGATAGGGGAAACATAATAATATTGGTTAAAAGTAGGGGAATGGTATCAAATAGATGTCGCTGACGCATCTTTTTTTTATAGATTTTATCTTTAATGGGGTAGGGTTGGTCAGAGTATCTGTCCCAAATGAATGGTGGTTTCATCTTATAATGCTCTCTATTTTTTGAAATTACTTGTAATATGAAAGTTTATGATTTTTAAATAAAAAGTGGTGGCGCCAGACGGAATCGAACCGCCGACACAAGGATTTTCAATCCTTTGCTCTACCAACTGAGCTATGGAGCCACTTTAAAGTAGTGCTTCTTGTTTGAAGTGGCTGAAATTATAGCCACTTAATCTTAATTAAAACTTAAACTATTAAATATTTTTAATAAATTTAAAAAACTCTTCGCCTCTATGTTTATACGAGTTAAACTGATCAAAACTAGCAGCAGCAGGAGAGAGCAGGGCAACATCATTTGGAGTACGCTCTTTTTCTATGATACTTACGGCACTCTCTAATGTTTCACATGCTGTGAAGTTAACTTGATGTTGATTTGCCAATGTCGCTAATTTTTCACTGTTTGCTCCAATGGTATAGAGTTGAACTTCTTTGCCTTTTAAGAGTTCAAAAAGAGGGGTCAAATCAGCTCCCTTGTCATTGCCACCAATAATTAATCGTATAAATTTATCATCATACCCTTTGACTGCTTGAATGGTTGCATCTAGGTTGGTGGCTTTAGAGTCATTGACCCAGAGTCTGCCTTGTTTGTCAGTGGTCTCTTCTTGTCGGTGATTATCGAGTGTGAAACTGTTAATGGTATCGTAATCGAGTTCATTAAAAAGGGTTTTGGTAACGGCTAGGGCTAAAAGGGCATCTTCTAAAAAAGCCGATTTAAATCGTATTTTTGAGCTTTCTATATTAAAATAGTTGGCGATAAATTCAGCAGAATCATACTCTACAACAAACGCATTGGTTTGGGGTAAGTTTAAACCCTTTGGAATAAGTGCCATCTCTCCCTCTTTCATGGTGAGTAGGGGTTTAAGTTTATCGGCTTCGTACTGCTCGGGTGTTCCATGCCAATCAAGATGATCGGGGGTAATGGGTAGCAGTAGATAGATATTGGGTGAAGCAATATTGGTGTGGTGTAGGGTAAATGAGCTTGATTCTAGTATCCATATAGGAGCTTTTTTATCCAGTTCGGCTAAGGGTGTCCCTATATTTCCCCCTGTAACACCACCTCTTCTTTTAAGGAGGTGTCCCAACATCTGTGTGGTGGTTGTTTTTCCATTGGTACCACTAATCCAAACAGTAAAAGGCATCTCTTTCGCAAAGAAATCATATTCACTCATAAGATTTTTTGCCGATTTAACCAATGGATGTGAAGGAGGAAAGCTTGGTGTGGTAACTTCTAGTTGGCTTTGGTTGGGGTCAAAAAGGTCTGAAGGGAAGATATGGTTGTTCTCTTCGTCGATGTAGGGTTCTTTGGCTTTGTCATCAAAGAAAGTACACCCTCCACCCAATTTCTTAGCAATGGCTTTGGTGGTGAGTCCATATCCAAAAAGGGTTGGTTTGTTCATATTAAATATCCTGATATTAACGTATTTTTAGTGTAATAAGTGCCATAAGGTTGGCAAGGAATGAAATCATCCAAAAACGGACAATAATTTTGTTCTCTGCCCATTTTTTCATCTCAAAATGGTGGTGAATGGGTGCCATAAGAAAGACCCGCTTTTTTCGTAGTTTATAACTGCCCACTTGCAAGATAACCGAGACGGTTTCAATAACGAAAATAAGACCAATTAAAATTAGTAACGCTTCACTCTTTCCAATAATGGCTAAATAAGCTAAAACACCTCCAATGGCAAGTGAACCTGTGTCCCCCATAAAGATTTCAGCAGGGTAGCAGTTGTACCATAAAAAGGCAAGTAACGCTCCTGAGAGTGCAGAGGCTAAGATGGTGACCTCACCTACCCCTTTGATATTGGGCATAAGAAGATAGCCCGAGAATATGGCATGACCTGTAATATAGATAATAATTCCTAGGGTGGCTAAACTAATAATTGAGGGAACCGTTGCCAATCCATCAAGCCCATCGGTGAGGTTAACGGCATTGGTGGTGGCTAAGAAAAGAACAATCCAAAAGAGAATACTAAAATAACCCATATCTAAAATTGGCTCTTTAAAGAAAGGCAGATAGATGGTGGTGGGAAATTCTGCTACGGTAATTAAAAAAATAGCAACAATGATTCCTACTACGGCTTGTAGTCCGAACTTTCCTCGGCTGGTGAGACCTTGTAGGTTGTCTCCTGTTAAAATTTTTCCTAAATCATCTTTAAATCCAACAAGAGCAAATCCAATAAGGGTCATGAGTCCTGCAATAATATAGGGGTTGGTTATATCGGCAGTGAGTAGAACAGCTATAATTGTGGCAATAATAAAAACAGCACCACCCATGGTTGGTGTGTTCTGTTTACTGGCATGGTTTGGAACGTATTTATTAATGGGTTGTTGGGCTTTTCTTGAGATAGCCCACGCCATAAATCGGGGTAAGATATAGAGGGTAAGTAGGAATGCTATAAAAAAGCCAAATCCTGCACGGACAGAGATGTATTGAAAAATATTGATGTCAAGTAGTTGATAAAAAGTATAGAGCATGTGGTATAAAATCCTCATTTAAGTAAATAAGTGATATTTTACTTAAAATTTTATAAAGATAGGGTCAAAATAGGATGAAGATTCAAAAAACTGTTTTAATCATCACTGATGGAATAGGGTGTAAACCTGATAGCACTTATAATGCATTTAAAGATGCTACCAAACCAACATTTGATAAGTTACTTAAAGAGGTACCTAAAGCACTAGTTTCAACACATGGATTAAGTGTTGGTTTACCCAAAGGACAGATGGGAAACTCTGAAGTAGGGCATATGACCATTGGATCGGGTCGGATTTTGTATCAAGATTTGGTCAAAGTCTCTTTGGCAATGGATGAGGGAACTATTGAGCAAAATAAAGCACTCAATACAACGCTAAAGAAGAGCAATCGAATACATATTGTTGGGTTGCTTAGTGATGGAGGGGTACATTCGCACATTAATCATATTATTGGTTTGGCAAAGCTCTCAAAAGCACGGGGAAAAAAAGTCTTTTTACATCTAATCACCGATGGTCGTGATGTCTCTCCTACTTCGGCAAAAGAGTATGTTGCCAAGATAGAGGATATTTGTGATGAAGATATATCTATTGCTACCATTGGTGGACGTTTTTATACCATGGATAGAGATAACCGATGGGAACGGGTCAAGATGGGCTACGAGGCAATTGTAACAGGATTACGATTCAGTTCATTAAGCGTTCAAGCATATATTGACCACAGTTATGAGCAAAAAGAGTATGATGAGTTTATTCAACCCGTTGCACTGGGTAATTACGGTGGAATGCAAGAGGGTGATGCTGTGATTATGGCAAACTTTAGGTCAGATAGGGTTCGAGAGATAACAACAGCTTTGGGTGATGAAAATTTTGATGGTTTTGAACGAGATTATCTGCCACTACATATTGTCACAATAACCCGTTATGATGCGTCGTTTCCTTACCCTATTATGTTTCCTAAAAAAGTACCAAAGAATACTTTAGCCGAGGTGGTAAGTGAGGCTAAATTGACTCAACTTCATACTGCCGAGACAGAGAAGTATGCCCATGTTACTTTTTTCTTAAATGGTGGTGTCGAAGAGCCGATGATTGGTGAGAGTAGGGTACTTATTCCTAGCCCTGATGTTAAAACCTATGACATGCAACCAGAGATGTCTGCTCCAGAAGTAGGCAAGGCAGTACGCACAGGCATGAGTGAAGCGATTGATTTGATTATTGTAAATTTTGCTAATGGTGACATGGTGGGGCATACAGGAAACTACGAGGCAGCGTGTGAAGCAGTTGGTGCAGTAGATAAGGAGATTGGTCAAATCTTAACCAAAGCCAAAGAGGAGGGGTATGCGATTGTTTTGACCTCTGATCATGGAAATTGTGAAGAGATGAAAGATGCAAACGGAGATGTTTTAACCAACCATACGGTGGGTGAGGTTTGGTGTTATATTATTGCCAATGGCGTAGATGAGGTTCAACAGGGAGGAGGGCTTAATAACATTGCCCCAACAGTTTTAAAGATAATGGGGTTACCAATCCCCAAAGAGATGGATAAGGCATTGATTTAATCAAAAACTTTATGCAGAATTATGCTACTATTGGATACTATATTATAGTGTTATTTTTTATGTAAAGGGGTTTTTATGGACGGGATGATAAAGGAGTCCGTTGCAATGCTATTTTGTCATGTGATTAAAATGGACAATAAGGATTTAAGGGTTGAACGACCCATATTCTGCAACTTTATGGGAGAAGACTTTGGTTGTGATCATAAGGATGCAGGAGAGCTTTTAGATATGGCAATGGAACGAGAAGATACCAATATTGATACGCATATTTCAATTATTAGTAATGCTTTGCACAATGAACCATACTCTAAAATGAGTATTTTAAAACAGTTAAATCATATTATTTTTAAGAGTAAAATGCGGGATGAAGATTATGATTTTTTTGATAAAGTAAAGAGTGCTTTCTTTTCTCGATAATAGAGTTTCTATTATCAAGTAGGGGTTAATTTTTATCTTCAACAAACTCTTTATATTTCATATCTTCATTGATAACATGTTCTACTAACCATGTAGTAACAAATTTTCCTATATCTTTTACATGTGTCTCTTTCTCAATACCTACGCATAAATCTTTTAGTTTATCAGAGAAATCAAGATGTTGTTGTATATGTTCATCTAAATCAGGATACCCTTGCTCTCTCATGTACATCTCTTCATAGATAAAATGTTCGACACTGTAGTCATTGAGTGCCATAAAAAGTTCTCTAAAATGTTCACTATCATCAACACCTGCTTCAACTAAATTATAAATTTCATTCGATAGCTTAAATAGTCCCTTATGTTGCTCATCAACGGTCTCCTCTTTGACCGAATATTCATCTTTCCACTTTAATAATGTCATGCTTGTACTCCATATATTAATATTGGTATTAGAGTCATACTTTAAATACCATTTAAAGAGTATATTTCAAGATTACTTATAAGTATATTAAATATAATATTTTCAATTGTTATTTTCAATAAAAAATTGTTAAATCTTATAGTTATTTGGATATTATATGGCAGTATTTTACTGAAATGAAAGGAATTTTTATGGATAAAATGATTGAAGAGTCAGTTGCCATACTATTTTGCCATAGAATGAATGGTAAAGATTTAAACAGAGAACGGGCTGTATTCTGTCGCTTTATACAGCAAGATTTTAATTGTAAGTGTAGTGAAGCCAATGAACTTCTTGACCGTACTATAGATCAAGATTATAATATTGATACCCATATTTCAATTATTAACAATGCACTACATAACGAGGTCTATTCTAAAATGAGTATCTTAAAACAGTTAAATCATCTAATGCACAAAAGCAATATTCGCACTGAAGATTATGAGTTTTTTGAAAAGGTCAAAAAGAGCTTTTTTGCTTCGTTGCGTTAGTTAATTTAATGGTCTTGAATAGATGCCAAAGCCACATAAAGAAGTAGAGTTGCAATAGGGGCTAGTAGTAGATACCACTGTAGTCGTGCTTTAAAAATATGATAAAGAAGCCCAAAGTATGCCACAATAAGGGCAACAATATGGGTTAAAAATAGAGCCGATATTGAACGCATACTGTTGCCAACAACACCCAAGGTGACAATTCCTGCTAAAATAAGCAAAGAGGTAAGCATCTTTTTTGTGTTGACCTCTTTTCTGTTCATTAAAAAAATAAATCCAACGGCAGTTAAAATAGCCAAAACAATGATGCTTCTCATGCGTATCTCCTAAATTTTATCTACCACTTTAATACCTAAAATCTCTAACCCTTGTTCAATGACATTAGCAGTAAGCTGTGCCAGTTGTAATCGGCTCATTTTAACATCTTCTGTAACTCCCTCTTTTAGGATGGGATTCTGCTCATAGAATCTCATAAATAGGGTGGTTAAATCATAAAGATAGGTTGTTATGGTGTGTGGTGTGGCTTCGATAGAAGCTTTGGTTAGAGTATCTTCAAACTTTAAAATCATCAGTGCGAGTCGATGTTCTAGTTCATCTCCAATAACAATATTGCCTGTCAGTTTGGCGTTGTGCTTTCTAAAAATAGATTGAATTCGGGCATAACCATACTGTAGGTAAAGTGCTGTATTGCCATCAAAACTTAACATCTTCTCCCAAGAGAAAAGATAGTTTGATTCACGGCTAATACTTAAATCGGCATATTTAACGGCACCAATACCAATGGCATAAGCAATTTCATTAAACTTCTCTTCACTGTAATCTTCTCGTTTTTCTATGGTTGCTTTGGCTCGAATTATGGCTTCATCTAGTAGCTCAATGAGTTTAATCGTTCCTCCATCTCTTGTTTTAAAAGGTTTGCCACTCTTATCCATCATGGTACCAAAGGCGATATGCTCTAGGTTAACATCATTACCAACCATACCTGCTTGTTTAGAGATGGCAAAGACCTGTTTAAAGTGTCCTGCTTGTCGGGCATCGACCACATAACAGATACGGTCAGCTTCTAAGTTGGTGGCTCTAAATTTTAGGGCAGCAAGGTCGGTGGTGGCATAAAGAAATCCCCCATCCCCTTTTTGAACAATAACAGGAGCATCAGAACCCTCTAAAAAGACACACTCTGCTCCATTAGAATTCGTAGAGATATTTTTATCTTTAAGTATTTTAATAATATTGGGGAGTTCGCTATTATAAAAACTCTCGGCTCTAACATCGTCATGGGTAAGGTTGACTCCTAGTTTAGAGTAGACCTCTTCACAGTGTCCTAAAGAGCTTTCGATAAACTGTTTCCATAGTGTTAGGCAGTGTGCATCACCTTGCTGAATTTTTACCACATACTCTCGGGCTTTGTTGGCAAAGGCTTCACTTTGGTCAAATCGTATTTTAGCATTTTTGTAAAACTGCTCCAAATCTTTAAGATTCTGATGTTCGGTATCGGCATTTTGCTCTTCAAGATAGGCAATCAGCATACCAAACTGTGTACCCCAATCACCAATATGATTTTGACGTATAATGTCGTTACCTAAAAAAGTAAGCAGTGTGGCTAAGGTATCCCCAATAATAGTAGAACGCAGATGCCCCACGTGCATCTGTTTTGCCATATTAGGGCCAGAGTAGTCGATCACAATTTTTTGTGGTTTTTCTACAATGCCAACGCCGACCCTAGAATCATTTAAGATATTGGTTGCCTCTGTTGAGAGCCAATCGTTATTGAGCCATATATTGATAAACCCAGGCCCTGCAATCTCAACTTTGCTAATCATGCCAGTGGTATTAATATGTTTTACTATATCAGAAGCAATGGCTCTTGGGTTCTTTTTTAGAACTTTAGCCAGTTTCATGACTCCATTAAATTGGTAGTCTCCAAATTCAGGTCTGGTTGCGTCAGATACTATAATATCATTAGCAGGTATATCTGCATCGAGTAGTGCTTGTGTAACAATTTGATTTAATTGTGATTTGATTTTCATAAATATTCCATAGGAGAGTTCTACCCATAAAGAGTAGAACGAAGTTTAATCTGTTAAGCTTTTTTGACTGTTTCTGCTTTTACATCGGTAACGGTGCTTGCTTTTGCATCTTCTTTAATCTCTTTAAGTTCAGTAGCCGCCTTAGCATCGGCAAGTTTCTCTTCATCATCTTTAATAGCATTTTTGAAATCTTTGATTCCTTTACCTAGACCTTTTGCTAAATCTGGTATTTTCTTCGCTCCAAAAAGTAGCACCACTATCGCTAAGATAATGAGTAACTCTGGCATACTTGGCATTCCCATAATTGTCCTTTGAATATATTATCTCTTAAATTATAGAGATTTATTTAAAAGATTATACTTATTTTTTGTTAATTTTACGTAAAAGAGAATCTATAGTTGGCTATTTTGACCCATCTTGCCAATGAATAACGAGTTTCTCTAGCTCTTCGGCACTTTTTTTAAGTCGAGAGGCATTGGCAATGGTGGCAAATTTAGATGAGGCAATTTCAACAACATCATTGATAATAACAAAGTCAAACTCATTAACTGCTTGTATCTCTTTTTTGGCATTCTCTATACGATTTTTAATGACGGTATCATTATCGGTTGAACGTGCATAGAGTCTTTTTTCTAATTCATTAAGCGTAGGAGGAGTAATAAATGCAGAGGTAACAAAGTCTCCCATTTTGGCTTGAACCAAACGGTGTCCTTGTACATCAATATCAAAAATAACCAATTTCCCTTCAGATAGAGCCTCTTTTACAGGCTTTAAAGAGGTTCCATAGTAGTTGTTGTGTACCGTGGCATACTCTAAAAATTGACCTGCTTTAATGTCCTCTTCAAATATTTCCCTAGAGACAAAATAGTAATCAACTCCATCAAGTTCACCCTCTCTTGGAGGACGTGTAGTGGTTGAGATAGAGAAGTAATACTCTCCTATTTGGTCACTGGCATGTTCTATAATGGTACTTTTTCCTGCTCCACTAGGTCCTGAAAGGACTAAAATTGCTCCATTCATTTATTATAGTTCGTTTGGAAATTCAATGGTAATGTTCACGGTAGCACCTCGAAGTAGCCTTCGTAGGTCATCAATGGGCATGGTTCCTAATACACTGGCAAGTACCTCTCCACTTGGGGCTGAAGTTTGGGGTTGCTCTTCTATTGTTGCAATGGCTGTTGGTTTTTCATCTACTTTTTTCTTTGGTTCCTCTTTTGTTGGGGTCTCTTCTTGAATACTCATCATCGGAGCAGGGGTGGTCATTACATCTTCTAGGGTTAGATTGTTGTCTGTAGGAACAGTTTCGTCTAAAAGGTTTTTAATGTTTGATAGTTCCTGAGTATCTAAAATTTTTGCTTCTATTTTATCTTCTCTTTTTGTCTCAATAGGAGGCTTCTCTTGGATAGGTTTTTTCTCAATAGTTTTTTCTAATACAATCTTTTCAGTTGTTGCATTATCAAGATTAACTTCTTGGCTACTCTCAATATCAAAGTCGAATAGATCCTCATCAAATGGTCTTTTCTCTTTTCTATCATCCAATTCAAAAAGGTCGTCATCTAGGTTAATTTTTTCACTCTTATTTGAGAAATCACTGCTGTAAAGCTCATCATCCAACTTTAAAGGGAATATCTCTTCTAGTTTCAGATCAAAATTGTCTTTTTTCTCTGTAGCTAGAGGTCTTAACTCCTCTTTTTTTATCTCTTCAAACTCATCTAAGTCAAACATTTCTTCTTTAAGATTTGGCTTGTTTTTGGTCTTTTTTGGCATAAGGTCAAGGCTTTCTAGGTCATTGGCTTTATTTTCTATCAGTTCACTGAGATCAAGATATTCCTCTTTTTCTATATCAATACTCTTTGTGGCTTGACTCTCTTTATTATGTATCTCAATTTTCATTTCACGTAGAACTTCCGAGACTTCCGAGGGTAAAAAAGGTTTCAAAATGGTTTGATTAAACGCTTTTTTATATTCATCTTCATCTTGTGCATGAAAAAGTACCTTTTTTTGAATATCAGAATTTCCTATGGCATTAGATATCTCTTTGGTGTAGGATTCAGAATCAATAAAAACAATGGTGTAGTCACTCTGTTTTAATTCGCTTATCTCTTTTATCTCATCTATCTCTATATTCTCTTTTCTCGCACTAAGTGTGGTCAATCTTGACACTACTGGATTATCATTTATTAATAAAATTTTCATATTTTCTCCAAAGGTTTATAACTAATCAATAATTTTAGTATAATTCCCGTTTCATTTAGTTTAATTTTGAATGAAGGTATATGTTAGATTAAAATATAAAGTTATTAGTAATTATTAATAACAAACCAGACTACAAGGAGTTTCAGCTTGTTAGATATGATTGTTAATGCCGTTTTTGAGATAGGATACATCGGATTTTTCTGCTATATGATTGTGGTTGGTACATTCGTGCCTCTGCCCACACAGCTCATTTTACTTCCTGCTGGTTATTTGGCATCACAAGGAAAATTTGATATGGGAATGATTGTTATAGTTACTGCGATGGGTACTACCACAGGGGCATTAATTAATTATCATTTGGCTCATTTTATCGCTAAACGGTTTATTGCTCCAAGTAAAACCGAAAAGTTAAAAAGGTTTTTTGCCAAATATGGAAAACTTTCTGTTTTTTTAGCTCCCCTTAGTTTTGGTTTGGGGCAGTATATCTCTATTCCTGCAGGAATTGCAAAGATGAAGTTAAAGTGGTTTATCCCCTTAATATTGCTCTCTAATGCCATTTGGAATGTTGCCATGTTGTCCTTGGGTTACATGTTTGGAGAAGATGCCAACACCCAAGCCATCTACCTAGTCGGAGGAGGAGCCATCTTAATGATAGTGCTTATTTCGGTGTTTGTTTATAGGGAGTTTCAGAGTTATAGTTGAAAAATAGGTGATTTTTCGCTTTTATTTGATAAACCTATATCTTATGTTATAATAACTCAAGTTATCATAACAAAGGTTATTATATGAAATTCTATAATAGAGAAAATGAATTAGCTATACTTAAAAAAGCAGATTCTTTAAAAGAGAAGCATTCTATTATGACCATGCTTATTGGTCGAAGACGAGTAGGAAAAACTACTTTAGCACTACAGCCTTTTAGCTCAGATATTACGCTTTATTTATTTGTCTCTAAAAAAAATGAGGCACTTTTATGTGAAGAGTTTAGCGAAGAGATAAGCTCAAAACTAGAAGTTACGCTTTTTGGAAAAATGACAAAATTTGAAGAGTTGTTTGCGTATCTTTTAGAGTTAGGAAAAACTAAATCTTTTACACTTATTATTGATGAGTTTCAAGAGTTTTACAAAGTTAACAGCTCCATCTACTCCTCTATTCAAAAGCTTTGGGATTTGAATAAACAGACAAGTAAGATTCATTTTATAGCTTGTGGTTCAGTCTATTTTCTTATGAAAAAAATTTATGAAGATAAAAAAGAGCCACTTTTTGGCAGAGCAGATTTTAAGATAGACCTAAAACCTTTAAAAGTCTCTACATTAAAAGAGATACTCCAAGACCATAATAGTTATAGCCCTATGAATCTACTTGATTTTTATGTTTTGACAGGGGGAATTGCTAAATATATTGAACTCTTTGTTCTTTATGATAGTTTGGATGAAGACTCCATGATAAATGAAATCATCGCTCCACATTCACTCTTTTTAGAAGAGGGAAAAAATAGACTTATCGAGGAGTTTGGAAAAGAGTATGGTACATATTTTTCTATTTTGAGTCTTATTGCGTCCTCTAAAACTTCAAAAACAGAGATAGAGTCTATTTTAGAAAAAAATATATCGGGACATCTTAGCCGATTAGAAAATGACTATAACATTATAAAAAGTATCAAACCCATGGGAGCAAAACCCAATGCAAAGGTACAAAAATATGAGATAGTTGATAACTTTTTAGCCTTTTGGTTCCGTTTTATCTATAAATATAACTCTATAGTCGAAGCAGAAGCTTATAAACGACTCAAAGAGATAATAAGAAGAGATTTCTCTACTTTTAAAGGACGATTTTTAGAAAAACTTTTTATAGAATTACTAAAAGAAAAACAGATTTATACCAGTATTGGTAACTATTGGGAGAGGGGAAACAAAAACGAGATAGACATCGTAGCCATTGATGAGATAGACAAAAAGATACTTATTTGCGAAGTAAAACTCTCATCAAAACGTTTAAACCGAGATGTATTGGTACAAAAATCGGTTAATTTATTGAGAAAATTCGAGGGGTACGAGGTGGAGTATCAACTTCTTTCTATTGAAAATATTGAGGGGTTCTAACTCACCTCACAACCTCCCGATAACCCAACCCACCCGAAAGAATAGCAGGAGTAAATCCACCACCAATTACCCATGCACCAACAAAGTAGAGGTTATCAGTACCTATCCCAAATTAAATTCAAAAAGCTTGGAAACGATGGCTTTAGCCTCGCTTATTCAGGACTGAAGTCGCCGATTCCAAATGAAAATAATATGGGTTAACTACTTATACCATAATTAATAAACATCAACTTGCTACAAATATCTCCAGCATAGTGGACAATCTCACCTTTTTTATGGTGAGATATTTTGAGCTTTGATTTAAAAAGCGTCCACTCGATGATGTTGAACGAGATGTATTGGTCTATGTATTTTTTGTATTTTTGGTACATCACTTTGGATATCCTTTTTCACGGATTATCTATTTTCCCAATAGCACAAGAGACAAAACTTTTAGCAGTGGTGGTTGCTGTTGAGAAGAGACCCAACTCATCGGTTACAAGAGGATAACCCAATTTCCGAAGTTTCAGTTTTAAGAACGCCTCTTGTTCAGACTCTATCTCTAAAGTAATTTTTCGAGGTTCAACTTCCAAATCAACGTTAACCTCTCCAAACTCTTCTAAAAGTGCTTTCTTTAATGTATTGGCACACCCTCCACACTTCACATTTTTTACTTCAAATATCTGTTTCATAATCTGTTCCTTCTGTTTTGTTATAGCTAATTTTTCTTTAATCTTCTCCATTAATCACCACATCACTATCCAGTAAAAACAGTGAATTATTCACCACCCTATCCCCCTCTTTTAGCCCTGAGATAATTTCAAACTGATTGACTGAAATACGCTTGGCTTTAACCATTTTACTTTTATACTCCCCCTCATACTCACTAGGGATAAAGACCAGATGTTTAGAGCCTTTGGTGACCACGGCTGTATTGGGCAGTATCAGTTTATTCTGTTTGGCTTGAATGGTTTTAATGGTGGCGTAACTGTTGGGTTGTATTTTACCACTACTATTATTAAGGGTGATTCTAAAATCTATGGTTTTATTCACAGGGTCAACCAAGGGGTATATGAAATCTATTTTGGCTTTATATATCTGTTTGTCACCATTAAGTGTCACCTCTACTTGATTACCCTTTTGAATAAACGCCCTATCTGCCTCATAGGCTTTTGCCACTACCCAAACGGTGGACAGATTAGCTATCTTATAGACCGACATTCCCTTTTTAATAGCAGAGCCTTCTGTAATCTGTTTATCTACCACGATTCCACTATAAGGGGAGTAGAACGGCAGATATTTTGATGCTTGGTTATGCTTTTTAATCGCTTGAATATTTCTAGTGGAGACATCATAAAGTTTTAGCTTGGTCTCAATATTTTTAGCCAAAGTACGACTCACTTTTCTAGCACTTAACAGCTCTATTTGAGCCTTATAGACCTCGGGGCTGTAGATTTCAAACAGCTTTTTACCTTTGGTCACTTGGTCGTAAATACTAGGGGCAGTTAAGTTACGGATAAAACCATCTTGGGTAAGGGTTATGGTATATAACTTATTATCAGCTATTTGCACATGACCATTGTAGGTTCGGCTCTCTTCAATGGTTTGGGTTTGCACTTTTATGGTTTTGATATTAAAGAGTTGTTCTACGGTTACGGCTTCTATCGAAACCATAAAAGATAAAATTAATAATAAAGTTATAATGTTCGGAATCGGAAGGCTTTGCCTCCGTGGTTCGGGAGTAAACTCTCCGTTTCCTATGCCGTCAAATAATTTTTTCATTGTGTCGCTCCTAATAGTTGGTCTATCTGATTTTCACTTAACGCGATTGCCAATTGTTTTTTACTTGTAAAGAGTCGGTTATTGGTTCGCTTAGTAAAAAGTTCATAATAGTGTACCAAAGAGCCACCTCCTGCCAATTCTGCTTTGGCATTGGCGATGAGCTTATCTATTTTCTTACTGCTCTCATCCAATATCTTCAACTCTTGATACAAAGCTTTAAGCTGATGGAGTGTTATTTTTAACCTCTGTTCTAGTTGTATTTTGGTACGAGCATAAGAGATATTTTGAATATTTGCTCTTTTCATCGCTTGAACTTTTTTATTGGACTGTTTATCATGTATAAATAGAGGATACGCTATAGAAAATGAAACATAATCATTACGGTCAAATCGCTGATAAAAACCACCTGTTACCGTAATATCGGCTTGTTCTTTTGCTTTGGCTAAATCTATACCCATATCTGCTACATCTTTTAAAGCCAAGAGCATTTTGAGTTCAGGACTCTCTATCTCTAGTTGAGAGAGCAAATTATCAAGTGATTGCAGATGATAGTTTTTTAGATGTACCTCATCAGAAAAACCATCTACTTTTAGATTACCAATCAACTCAATACGCTCTTTGGCTATTGCTATGCGTTGTAACCAATTTTCTCTTTGGAGTTGATAACTCTGTTGAAGCAGTTGTGTTTTAATATATTTCTCTACAGAGTTTTTCTCTACAGCAGAGAGATTAATGAGTAGTTGCATCGGTGTTTGTAAAAAAGCAATATAGTCATCTAAAATTGCTAGATTATCTCGTGAGTTTTTTGCCTCTATAAACGCTTTCCGAATCCCAAAAGCAATATTGACCCGAAGTACCTCTTTTTTCTGCTCTATCACTTTTTGTTTCTCTCTTTCTATTTCAGAAGAGAGTTCCAATTTTTTTGATAAAGGAATGGTTTGAGACAGAGCCACAAATTGGTTCTGCATCGCCTCTACATTTCGACTTAGTGGGTTATCTGCTTGTAGGTCATTGATACCTATTTTTAAAATTGGGTCAGCCCATGTAGATTCTATATTGGCTTGTTTTCCAATTATCTCCGACTCTTCTTGTAAAATTTGTAATTGGTAATTATTGTTTAAACTGTAGTTGATAACCTCTTGAAGAGTTTGAGCTTGAAGAGATAAAGATATAAACAGCAGTATGTATAAATTTTTTATTTCTATCTCCTCTATTTTTTATAATATTACCGAAGAGGAGTGTTTATACTTCTTTCCATCTTTTTCAATAAAAATCTTTACTTGCCAAGTACCACCCATCGAAAAATTTACATTCCCACTATATTCATTACCATTAGGAACCATCAGTTTAACACTCTCCATATAGGGCATTCCTGGCATCTCGGGCATAAATACTTTAAACTCTACTCTGGTGGCATCGGTAATGATTTTTCCATTTTCAGTCACTTTAATATTTATGGTATTGTCACCTGTGACTAATGGTTTTGCCGAAGAGTAGGTTACCCCCAAACTTCCTGCTTTACCACTTTTTGTAAACCCTTCGGTCGTTCCATTAGTACATGCTACAAAAAAGAGACCTGCTGTTAGTAGAGTGATGGTTTTAATTAATGTTTTCATTTTGAAATCCTTATCTTCTGTTTGATAAGGAAGTATAATATTTTATCTGTGCAAAGCGTGTGGAGAGATTGAAATCGGAAGGCTCTGCCCAATGCCAATGAATTAAGGAGAGGCTGAAGCCATCGGTTCCGACTGTGCCATTTGCATTTTCGGTGTAAACACCCCAACTATTTGATTCAAAAAAAGGTTAAGATGAGTATATTTAGCTATCAAGATTTTTAATCTCCTTATCTGATATTTACTATAGGCTATTCTATCTTTATATACAATATTGATAGAGATAACTTTTACGGTCTCTTTACCAGTCAAAGCTTATTAGTTCTCGCTCCATTTTTTTCTTTTTTATTGGGTTAATTATACTCTTTGATGGCTTAGATTAAGGATTGTTGAAAATCAAGGTGTCAATATCAACTTTTGATTTTTCACATATATATTGCGATTTGAAGTTTATTGGCGAGAAGATTACCCTAAATCGGCAAGTTTTTACGATTGATAACTTGGTGGCTGTTCAAGGAGGGGTGACCATTACGCTTAAAGATGCGTGTGGAAAAGTGGGGGTTTTGTGTAATAAAAATGGGGAGAGGGTGCATTTGATTGAGGAGATTGAGGGGTTGTTTAAAACGATAGCGTAAAAGTTGTTCCCTCATTAACCTTGGATTTAAAATCAATACCAATATCATAGGCTGTACAGACCTTATGGACGATATTTAACCCCAAACCAAAACCACCTACTTGATTGGTAGCACGATAGAAGCGTTCATAAATTTCAGCTTGATGCTCTTTGGGAATGCCTATTCCACTGTCTTGAATGGTAATGGTATTGTTGTTGACAATTATCTTGATGGTTCCATTTATATGATTATATTTGATAGCATTGGTAATCAGGTTATGAATCAACCGTACAAAGCTCTCTTTGTCTATTTTAAAATAGATTTCACTTTGGTACTCAACGCTAAGTGTTATCTTTTTCTTCTCGGCTAAGAGTGTCAAATAGATTAACTCCTCTTTGATAATGCTATTAAGCAGTAGAACTTTTTGCTCTTTGGGTTCAATGGTTTGCGTATCAAGCATCAAGTAGCTCAAATCTTGATGGATGGTAGCGATTCGTTTGGCACTTAGCCGAATGCGTTCTAAATTTTTAGGGCTTTGTAACATGGGTGAATCTATAGAGAGCAAAAGAGCCGTAATAGGGGTGTTAAGCTCATGCGTACTGTCTTTGATAAAGTTATCGAGTTGAATCCGTTTTGTCTGTATCGGTTTAATAAAGAGTTTTGCCAAAAAGTAGCCAACAACAGCAAGAAGTAGATAAATAAGCAACAAAGAGAGCAGTATCTTCTCTTGTAGATTGTTAATGAATGATGCCACTCCATTTTTTTCAATTACAATGCTCTGCACTCCTAGATGCCCAAAGGTGCTTTTATCGACCAAAATCATCTTCTCACCTTTTTGGTAGAGCTGTTTAGAGAACTCTATGGGTTCTTTGATATTGGAGATAATTGCTTCATTGTCAGCATCATAAAATCCAATTTTATCGTGATAGTTGTTCACCACCCAATCCAAAGAGAATTTACTCTTGCTCATGTGTGCATAGATAATCTTAGAAGAGAGCCGACTCGCATCCATCTGCATACTCATACGCGTTTGGTCATAAAAAAACCGTAACTCATTCTGATAAAAAAGATAAGCAATCACAGCAAACAAAATAAAAGAGGAACCCAAATAGAGCAGAAGAAACTGACGCAGGGTTCGCTTCTCTTCTTTAATTAAAGAGATAGCCTACTCCTCGAATGGTGGTAATCATCTCTTCACCCAAAAGCCGTCTTAGGTTTTTAATGTAGGTACGAATGGTAGCCGAGGTGGGGGCAGTATCATACGACCAAATATTAACCATTAGCTCATCTGTTGAGATAACTTTGGTTCGATTGTGCAAAAAATAGCTAAGAAATTCCCCCTCTTTTTTAGAGAGTTTCTCCTCTTTACTGTTTATATGTAGTATATATTTAGCAAAGTCATAAGAGATATTTTCTGAAATCTTTATAAGACGCTCATCATCAATCTTGAAATGGCGTTTAATGTTGTCAATTCGAGCCTTTAACTCTATCATCTCAAACGGTTTTTTTAGATAATCATTGGCTCCTCGTTCAAAGCCTTCTAACACATCTTTTGAGGTATCCATCGAGGTAATAAAAATAGCAGGGGTCTTATTACCTGTATCTCGCAGACTTTTAAGAAGTTCAAATCCATTTAACAAGGGAACATTCGCATCCAAAAGCAGTAGGTCAAATTTCTCTTCAAAGAGCAAATTTTCGGCTTCTATTCCATTATAGATAGGGGTAACGATGTGGTTGTAGTATTCGAGGTGTTCAACAATAATTTCAGAGAGGAGTAGGTCATCTTCTAGGAGTAGTATTTTCATGAGGGATTAACTTTGTAAGGGATATTCGTGGGGAGACCCCACGAACAGATTAATCTGCCAATTTAACAGAGTAAGCTTTATGAGAAAGAGGCACGGCTGGTCTCTTAATATGTTTTGGTCGTCTTAGTGTATCACTGCTGTTAAGAGGACGGGTTAACTTGTCTCTCCATGCTTGGTACACTTTCATGTTGTTGTCGTAATTTACCCAAATATCACCAATTTGGTCTTTAGCACCTGCCAGTTCAACCCTGACTTTTTGGTGCCAAGCGTGGTTACCTGCAATAGGGTCTGGGTGTGAAGGGGCTACAGCATTTTGCCATGCACCACTTAGTCCATCCCACCAGATGTTATCAAGGTCTTTGTTGAACTCTTTAAACTGCCAAGAGTCTTTGTTCTCTAATAGACCTGCTTTAATACCTTGGGTTGGTTTAAGTGTTCCTACTTTTCCATCCATGGTCATGTCATAAAGAGGAGCTCCTAGACCCATAACACCCAACTTATGACTAAATCCTGGAATATCAATAGCATTTTTAAGCTTCCATCGTCCTGCATGGTGCGAGTTTGCCATAACTCCTGGCATGGTGGCTTCGGTTGGTACGGCCATGGCGATAAAGTATCCAGAGTCTAAACCTGAAACGGTATCGGTAATGGTTACTTTAATTGCATCACCCTGCTTGATGTTCATTCTTTTGGCATCATCGGTATTAATCCATACAGGGTTATGGTTCTGAGAAATCTCCATAAGGTGTTTAGAGTTCACTGAACGGGTATGAATATTGTATGGCAGTCTAAATACCGTATTTAGAGCAAACTCATTTTTGCTTTCATCCATAAAGTCGTGGTGTACTTGGGTAACGATATGCACCATTTTCTTACGCTCTTCTTTGGTTTTTGGATAGATAGGAATCGCATACTCTGGCCATTTCCACTCTGCAAACCACTCCGAGAAGAATTCTGCTTTTCTACTTAAGGTATGGAACCCCTGTTTTACCTCTCCATTGATTTCAACACCAATGGCATGTTTCTCATTGTGTTCATCACTTTCAACTATTAAACGACCATATTTATCTTTTTCAACATCACGCTCGTTATACTCATGACCATGTGCAATGTAGGTATCGCCTACTTTTTTAAGTGGTCGCTCTTGAGGTTTAAAGATGTTGTCCTCTTCTAACCATGTACCCATATCTCTCATTAACTCGTAGTTAGGATACTTAGACTCAGGGTATTTGGCTTTGGCCGTCTTTTTAAGATTTGGTAACTTATCAAAGGCAGCTTGATACCACTCTGCAATGGTTACGGCTCTGGTTGGATCCTCTTTTGATGCCCAATATTTACGAACACCAAGGCTTCCATCAGGGTCAACATAGTGAACCATCATATTTGCCCAGAACTCTACCTCTTCCCAAATTTCTCCAAGACCAGATTGAACATGTGCTTCAAGGGTAGCACGTGCAGGATCTTTAGCTTTCCAACCCATCTTTTCGAGTGCAACACGAAGTGCAGGTTGTCTAAACGATAACCAACGTGCAGGCATGGTTGCTTCTGAGTGTTGATCATGTCGCTCACCAGCTAAACCTGTTGGTAAGATATAGTCACAATACCAGTTGGTCTCTGACCATGTAGGCGAGAGGTTGAAACTCATCTCAATCTTATCTTCACGTTTAAGTGCTTCAATCCATCTAAATCCATCGGGGTTAATCCAAACAGGGTTGTACATTCTTGGAATCCAAACGGCCAACTTCTCAGGAATATTAAGCCCTTTGTCGTTCCATTTTTTTCTCCACTCATCATCCATAAGTAGGTGAGGCATAATATGACTCATCTCATAGGAGCTTAATGGATACTCAGGTGGCCAAGCAATCTCATTCCATACATCAACTTTAGGTGGTCGTTCACCTGCAACGGTAGCCTTGTCACCTTTTCCATTAACAGAGATAACGTGCCAGTGGTGCATTCCTACTCCACCTTTGTCTCCTGCCATGGCTCCACGAAGTCCCAATGCTAAGAATGCAGAACGTGCAATCATCCAACCACCACGGTGGGCAATTGGTCCAGCTCTCCAGATATAGGTGGCTACTCTAGCACCTGCATCAATAAACATATCATAAAGTTTTTCGACAATTCTGGCTTCGATTCGACACTCTTTGGTTACAAAATCAAGGGTATATCCACTGTACATCTCTTGAATCATAGCAATAAAGTCTTCATAGGTATCACCCTGTGGAACAGAAGCGATGTATCCTTTTTCAACCAAAAGAGCCAAATACTCTTTGTTGTCCATCATCTGATCCCAGTTCATCCAGTTCTGAACAAACTCATGATCTACCAAATCGTTACCATTTACATCTTTTTCGTTTAAGACTCTGTTTGCTAGGTAAAGATAGAGTGCTGTCTCGGTTCCTGGCCAACATGGAACCCATAGGTCAGCCATACCAGCAGAGTTAGACATACGAGGATCCATAACGACCATCTTTGCCCCTCTTTTTCTGGCATCAGCAATTTTACCTGCTGCTTGTTGAAAGTAGTGACCTGCATCGGCTGCGTGAGATGATTGTAAGAAAATTAGATTGGCATTTTCCCAATCTGGCGAGTTTCTATCATCATTAAACCACTGAATGGTTCCCTGTCTTGCACCTGCCGAACAGATGTTGGTATGAGAATCATATCCATCACAACCCATTGAGTGTGGTACACGGTGACCAAAACCATTTTCGTTTGGTCGTCCAACATGGTACATAATCATTTTCCGAGACATCTCATCACCCACTTTAAGGGTGTTGTGCATTTTTGTCCCAATCTCTTTCATGGCTTGATCCCAAGTGGTTCTTACCCACTTACCTTCACCCCTTTTACTCCCAGGTGCTCTTTTAAGTGGGAAAGGGATTCTATCTGGATCGTACATTTGTGATTGTGCTGCATAACCTTTAGCACAGTTACGTCCACGTGACCCAGCATGAAGTGGGTTACCCATGTATTTTCTAACTTTCAGGTCTTTTGGATTCTTGGTCTCTTTATAAAGCCCAACATCAACCCATGCTGTTAGTCCACAAGCAGCTTCACAGTTTGAACAGGCTGTTGGTATTAACATATACTCGGTGGCTTTAATCCCCTCTGGGTTATCTTCGGTTTTTACACCATTTCTGCTTGTTCCTCCACGTTTCCAATCTTGACCATCAAGCTCTGTAAAGCTGTCCCACTCTGCATGAGGAGGATAGAATGCCAAATTGTCAGGTGTTGCTGTAAATTTGGTATCACTTGCCATAGCAGGGGTATCAACAATTGTTGAAAATACACCTTTGGCAACGGTAGCACCTGCTACAGTATAGGCTGTTCCTTTTAGGAATGTTCGTCTACTTTCAAAGAAAGAAGATGTTGTTTTATTCATTTTCTTAACCATATATTTCTCCTTAACTTAACGGTAGTAGTTGTGGAATTTTTAGCCACACATCTTTTGCCATATAGAGACCAATGAGCGTGGTAACTGCTGCAAATCTCATGAGCGTTGGATTGTAATTGGTCATACTCCCTTTGGCGATAAAGAATGGAATGATAAACCCAAGCACCATAGCAAACCAAAACTGTACATTATAGGCTCCACCAGAGTGAACAAATGCTAAAGTCGCTTCAACCTCTGCTGCTTTAAATGAGAAGAAGTATTCACCCATATACATGGTGAATGAGAACGCTACAGAAAATGCCAATATCATGGCTAAATCTTTTTTAACCTCTGCAGACCATTTTTCAGAGATTAGAATAAGCGAGGCACTACCTACCATAAAGGCAGCCAACAGCATCTGAATTAACTCAGGTGCGCCTACCCACAGCTCTCTGGCACTCGATTGTGCCATAATAATAGCCGTATACATGGTTACAGGAAGTGCCAAGAATACGACAAATGGGAAAACTTTTTCATACAGAGAGCTTTTTGCTCTAACCGATTTTGCAATGCTACAGTGTCTTCTAAAGTCAGGGAACGCATCAAATGCACCAATCACTGCCATGAGCATAATCAGTCCTGTAAAGAGTGAAGCCATCCATGCACCAACGGTAATTGCAGATGTCCAGTGAGGATGCAAGAAGATATTAATCATTCTTAATGGTTGGTGTAAATCTATCAATGTAAAGAACAAGAAGATATTTAGAGCAATAAAAGAGATAAGAGGCATTAACCATCTAAGATTAGGCATCTCCTCTTTTTTGTGTCTATGGAGTAAGAAAGCACCCACAAGTACAACACCTGTACCGATACTTTTTGCCCACATATTAAGTGTAATCATCCAACCCCAGATAATTCCAGGAAGTGCAATATCAAGCGTTACAACTGCTTTGGTTGCTTCTATGACTGTACCGTGATCCATTAGTGGTGTCCTCCTTTTTCTTTTTTATTCTCATCTTGACCCTGTTCAAACTCTAAAAAACTCTCATTGGTCAAGTGGTCATTATGTCCACCAAAAATAGGAGTGATAAATCTGTCTAAAATAGAGTGGTTAGGATCACCAATGGTATCGAGTGTGGTGATGTTGTTAAACAGACCATATCCTTCGATTCTTTCATGTGCCAATGGATTAAGTGTTTGGTTACCACCACCCACATAGTAGTGTTTAGGATCCGTGTGTTTTTCAGGTTTACGCACCTGTACTGCACCCCGATGTTCCATAATATATCTTGAAATATGAGAAGTTTCATCTTCAACATCTCCAAAAATATTGGCTTCAACAGGACAAGCAACCACACAAGCAGGCATCAATCCACTCTCTACACGGTGTGCACAGTAGGTACATTTATCAGCAGTGTTGCTCTCTGGATCCATATAGATAGCACCATAAGGACATGCCATCATACATCCTGCACAACCGATACATCTAGCACTGTCAATATTAACAATACCATTGTCTAAGTAGTGTAGTGCAGATACCGGACAGATTCTCTCACACGGTGCATTTTCACAATGATTACATCTAAGTGGTGTAAACGAACGAGAAGTATCAGGGAATGTCCCCATATCTATATACTTTACACGTAAACGCCACGAGCTTAATGGCACTTCATTTTCAACTTTACAGGCAATCTCGCACCCCTTGCAACCCATGCAAAGATTAAGATCGACTAAAAAACCTAACTTCATGTTTCCTCCTATATTTCTAAGTTATAATTATTATTATCAAAATTAATTAATAGGATAAAATAATTTTTACTAATAGAAGTATATTAGCATATATTTGTAAAACATTAAAGATTTTCTTTTTTTATTTAAATTATTGAGATAGAAAGGAGTAGATAAGTATCAATTTATTTAAAGGAAACTTGATACTTCAATAGAGACTATTTAAGTAATCAACAAAACTAATATTTAAATTTAAAATAATATTAAATATTAAAATAAAATGTTGACCCTTTATCCTCTTCACTCTCTATTAATAGCAGGGTATGGTGCAGTTTTAAAATCTGTTTTACAATTGCCAACCCCAATCCCATAGAGTTGTCCCAGCTGTGTTCATCGGTACGAAAAAACTTTTTGGTAACTTTGTCAATATTTTTACTCGATATGCCCACCCCTTTATCTGTAACTGATATTTGGTTTTGGGTGATACCAATCTCAATTGGCTCTTTAGAGTATTTTAGGGCATTTTCTATTAAGTTTTTCATTACAATTTCCATTAAAGCTTTGTCGGCTTTGACCACTAAATGATGCTCTTCAACCCTGATTTGACGCTCTTTATATCTCTCTTCTAAGTTTGAAGCGACCTCTCGAATAAGGGGATACATATCAAATTTACTTAAATGAAGTCGCTGTTCACCACTCTCAAATCGGTTCCAAAGTAATAAACGACTAAGAAGCTCTTCTATTTTTTCACCATTATTATAGATTTTAGTTAGAAACTTTTTACGCAAAGCAGGGGGAATGTCGTCATCATCATTGAGTGTCTGAGCATAACCCATGGTCGCAGCAATGGGGTTACGAAACTCATGAGCAATGGCAGAGAGCATATCGGAACGTTGACGATTCTTTAATTTTATCTTTGCAGTATATTTTCTCTTTTTCTTATTTTCGTTTTTTATTTTTCGTAAAATTTGAATAAGTCGTAGGTTAATAGTCTCGAATTCTCGTGTAAAGAAACGGGCTTTACGGCTACCCTCATCAAACTCCTCTACCCCTGAGAGATATTTCTCTACAATCTTAAGCTCTTTTTTTACCTGCCTTGCAACAACATATACCGATGATAAAATCAATAACAGTGCCAAGACAAAAAGAGCCACATGAAAAGCCGTATTTTGAATCTCTTTAGGTACGGTGACGATAATCAACGTATAAAGAGTGGTTACGATAATAATAATGGTAACCAGCCGAGCAATAACATATTCGGTTAAAGAGGGTCTTCGATATAACAACAATAAACCTTTAATTACGCCGTTGCGTGTTCATGTTCACGAAGTTGGGCTTTTAAAATTTTTATTTTTTTAGCATAACCATCCAACTCTTCTTGAATTTCACTTGACTCCCACTCATCGTCTGCCCACTCTAAATCATCTTTTTTAGTCCGATACGCTTTAAGCAGTTTTTCAATGGTTGCTTTGGTCTCTTGGGCATTAAACTCTTGGGTTGTCTCTTCTTGGGTTTGAGCATACATTTTGTAATCCTTTGATTAAAATCTTTCTACTATCTTAACAAAAATTTTATAAAGACTCTCCACCTCTTTAATAGAAGTTCGTTCATTTAACCCATGTATCCTATCATTGATGACACCAAACTCCACAACTTCGATGCCATAAGGGGCAATGTGTCGCCCGTCACTCGTGCCTCCTGCTGTTGAGAGCTTGGTCTCTACTCCTGTAATATCTCGAATGGCATCACGCAGTGTATTAACAATAAGCGAGTCACGATTGGTAACAAATGGGTAAGAACCCTGCTGTAATTCTAGTTCATAGTTTAACCCATGAAATTTCTCTGCAATGTATTTTTCTATAGAGGCTTGGGAGGTTTTGGTTGAATTTCGTACATTAAACATCGCTTTTAAGCTATGAGGCGTAACATTGGTCACTTCCATTCCTGCACGAATATCGGTAATAACCATCTTACTTGGAGCAAAATTATCATCTCCATTGTCAAGTTCATACGCCGCAATGGCAGAGAGAACAGGAGCTATATCATGAATTGGGTTAATTGCTTTTTCAGGATAGGCAGCGTGACCCTGTTTCCCTTTAAGGGTCAAATAGCCATTAATTGAGCCTCTTCTGCCTATTTTTATGGCATCTCCAAACACCTCTTCACAGGTAGGTTCGGCGATAATACAGTAATCGGGTAGAAGGTCAATGGCTTTAAGGTGTTTTAATACAATTTGTGTTCCATACGTCCCATCCCCCTCTTCATCAGAGGTCAACAGAAGCGAAAGCCTTCCTTTAAAGTTTTGACACTCTCGCATGGCTTGAACAAACGCAGCGACACCACTCTTCATATCTTGCGTACCCCGAGCATAAATCATCCCCTCTTTAATTACAGGAATAAAAGGGTTGGTCTCCCACCCCTCTCCTGCTGGAACCACATCAACATGTCCTGCAAAACAGAGGTGTTCTCCTTCAGCAAATTTTTTGGTTAAAAAGAGATTTTTTACCCCACCTTCATTGACCCACGTTGCTTCAAAATCTGCCAAATAGTTCTCGATATAACTCAACAGTCCACCATCATCGGGGGTTACTGATTTACTACTAAGTAGTTTTAATAAGAGGTCGATAACATCTAATTTTTTTTCCATATTTTATTGCCTTTTTTATAAATTTTATTTGGTTTCATTTTCTATTTTAATATAATCAAACCACTTAATATAGTCACGAGGATTCTCACGGTATCCCATTTGGGTGGTATAAATATTTTCATTCTCTCCCACCATAAAAATTGCAGGAACACCCTCTACCTCGTAAATAAAGGGGTAGTCATCATCATCTTTATCTAAAAAAAGTACGATAAATTCACTTTTTAACCGTTTAAGTAGTTCAGGGTCTTGTAGTGTGGTATCTTTTAACCGTTTACACCATGGACAGTGTTGGGTACTAAAAAGAATAAATAGACTCTTCTTCTGCTCTTTGGCTTGGATTAATGCCTCATCATAGTCATTATAAATGTGAATGGTTGAGCCTAATAGATTTTTGGGTGATTCTGCTTTTTGGGTGGTGTCACTACACGCGACTAGAAAGAGTGTTAAGAGTAGAAATATAACTTTTTTCATAAGTTTCCTAATTGTTTGGTTTTGGTTATAGATTTTTATTATATTATAGCGAAAAACCACCTCTCTTTAGGGGGTGGATGAAAGCGTAATTTTGTTGAATTGTTCGATTACTCAAACAATTAAGCTCCAAAAAACACATCTTTAGGGGGTGGAGTTGTCAATATATCTAGTTTTGATAGAGGGCAATAAGAAAAAGTAAATTCACAAACAAAAAACAATAAAAATAGGCATATTCTATTTGAGTTTAAACTTCTTTTGAGATAATACATTATCATAAAAAATATTAGGAGAAGTAATGAATAGAATATTCAATTTCGGTGCAGGACCATCTGCAATACCAACAGAGGTTTTAGAAGAGGCACAAAAGAATTTATTAGATTATAAGGGTGAAGGACTTTCAATTATGGAGGCTTCTCATCGCTCTAAAATGTATGACGAGGTACACACCGAAGCGATAGATGTAATGAAAGAACTTTATAAAATACCAGAAGATTATGATGTACTGCTTTTACAAGGTGGAGCATCACTACAGTTTGCCATGGTTCCACTTAACCTCTATCAAGGTGGAAAAGTTCAATATGTTGATTCGGGGAGCTGGTCATCTAAAGCGATTAAAGAGGCAAAAGTTCAAAACTTAAATATGGAGATTGTTGCAGACTCTAAAGCGACTACTTATGATAGAATTCCTGAAGATATAGTTTTTGATGATGAGGCTGATTATGCCTACATTACTTCAAACAATACCATCTATGGAACAGGGTATAAAGAGTTTCCTAGTACCAAAGCACCTTTAGTTGTTGATGCTTCTAGTGATATTTTCTCGTATCCTGTAGATTGGTCAAAAGTTGATTTAATGTTTGCAGGAGCTCAAAAAAATGCAGGACCTTCAGGGTTAACGATTGTTATTATTAAAAAAGAGCTACTTGATAGAGTTGGTGAGAGTGTTCCTACTATTTTAAGATATAAAACACATGCCGAGAAAGATTCACTTTATCATACACCACCAACCTTTGGTATCTATATTTTAAATTTAACACTTAATTGGTTAAAACGAAATGGTGGAATTGAAGGGATTGCAAAGCAGAATGAAGCAAAAGCAGGATTGCTCTATGACGCGATTGATAACAGCAACGGTTTCTATGTGGGACATGCCCAAAAAGATTCACGTTCACTTATGAATGTTTCCTTTAATATCAAAGATGCCAGTGGTGAAAAAAATTCAGAACTTGAAGCCAAATTTGTTAAATTAGCAACCGAAGCGAAAATGATTGGACTTAAAGGTCACCGTTCTATTGGTGGACTTAGAGCTTCTATCTATAATGCAATGACCACCGAGGGTGTTCAAGCATTGATTGATTTTATGGAAACTTTTCAAAAAGAGAACAGCTAACATGTTAAAAATTCAAACACTTAATCCAATCTCTGCTAAGGGGTTGGATCTTTTTCCTCGTGATGGGTATGAGGTGGCTAGTGAGTTTAGCACTCCTGATGCCATTGTGGTACGAAGTTTTAAAATGCACGACATGGAGTTGCCTTCAAACCTTAAAGCCATTGCTAGAGCAGGGGCAGGGGTGAATAATATTCCTTTAGATAGATGTACCAATCAAGGTATTGTCGTATTTAATACCCCAGGGGCAAATGCCAATGCCGTTAAAGAGTTGGTCTTAACAGGTCTTCTATTGGCTTCACGTGATGTTGTTGGTGGTATTAATTGGGTACAGAGTATTGCTGATAAGGGTGATGAGGTCTCTAAATTGGTAGAGAAGGGTAAATCTAATTTTGGGGGTAATGAACTCAAAGGTAAACGACTGGGTATTATTGGATTAGGAGCCATTGGTGCAATGGTTGCCAATACTGCGTTGGAGTTTGGCATGGAGGTTGTGGGTTATGACCCTTATCTTTCGGTTGAAGCAGCGTGGGAACTCTCTAGTGAGATAGAGAAAGCGACAGGCTTAGAGACACTGCTCTCGAATGTTGATTACATTAGTATCCATGTGCCACTGCTTGATAGTACCAAAGGGATGTTTAACCACGAAAAATTTGCCATGATGAAAGATGGTATAAGTATTATGAACTTTGCCCGAGGTGGATTGGTGGATGATACTGATTTAAAAGAGGCATTAAAATCAGGAAAAGTATCTACCTATGTGACCGATTTTCCAACAGCTGATGTGTTGGGGGTAAAAGGGATTATTCCTATTCCTCATCTTGGGGCTTCTACAGAAGAGTCAGAAGAGAATTGTGCGATTATGGCAGTTAATCAGACCAAAGATTATTTAGAGAATGGAAACATTAGAAATTCGGTGAACTTTCCTAAATGTTACTTGTCTAAAACAGTGGGTGAGAAACGGGTGACCATTGCAAACCATAATATTCCGAATATTATTAGTGAAGTAACTACTGTATTCGCAAATCATAATATTAATATTTGTGACCTTTTGAATAAAAGTAAGGGTGATATTGCTTATAATATTATAGATGTTAATGGTGATTTAACTGATGAGGCAATCAATGAGTTAAAAAGTATAACAGGTGTTATTACTGTTAGAGTCATTTAGTCTTTTTTGTAAAGCTCGGAATCGGAAGGCTCTGCCTCCGTTATTCGGGCGTAAACGCTCCGTTTCCAAATGTAACCACTTTTTAATAAGTGAAACCACCAAAAAAAACTCTTCACAGTAATTAACAACAACAAAATAAATCTTTTTATCTAAAAAGCACTTTTTAGTATGAAATCTTAAGTTTTTTCAGATAAATACAGCGATTATGAAGATAAAACTTCTTATCATTAAAATATCCCTGTAAAACAGGAATAGTTAATTAAAGGAGAACGAATGAAAAAAAAGATTATATCAACACTTTTAGTATGTGGACTAACAACAGGATTACAAGCAGGTGGTGACATTGGTGGTGCTGTTAGTTTTGAAAATAGTGATTTAATTGATGCCAATAACGAGAGTTCAGTACAAGTAGTAGAGTCTAAAAAGATTGTTGAAGAGGTTAAGAAAGAGGTCAAAGAAGAGATTAAAGTTGTTGAAGCTCCTAAAAAAGCTAAAAACTTCTATATGGTAGCCAAAGGTATCTATACAATGGGTGATGAAGTTGATAATCTTGATGCCGACTCTGGATATGGAGCAGGTATTGATTTTGGGTATCGATTGGGTGGAGGTTTTGCTAGCGAGTTGGGCTTTGCTTTTTCTAAAAGTGCGTTAAATAATCCAGCAGAGAATGAAATTTCATCAAAAACAGCTGGATTGAGTTTGGTTTATACTTATGATGTTGCCAAAGCGATTGGTGTTTTTGCTAAAGTAGGTTATATATATGAGCAACAGAAGATTGATTCACTTAATATTGATGACGATGATTCAGGTGTTTCGTATGGAGCAGGTGTAGAGTATAAGATTAACGATGATTATGGTGTGGTTGCCGAGTATCAAGGTTCAACCATAGATTCTCTTCGTGGAGATACAGCATCATTAGGGCTTATGTATAACTTTTAATTCTATACTCTCACTTCACTTTATAGGGGGAGTGGGTGAGAGGTTTAAGTACCTACCCAAAATTAATTTCAAATCGATTT
>DCAF01000064.1:0-1677 GCA_002311915.1 Sulfurovum sp. UBA1140
AAACTCAGCATGTTCCCCACCTATAGAGAGTTTTTGCTCTACACGTTTTCTTGTTCTTCGTGAGTTGACTTAAGTTAACCAATAAGTAAGTAAAAATAATCCTGTAATATGAATAGTTTTAATAAGCGTCATGGCTGCAATGTTACCTATTTGACATGAGCTACAGTTGTTAAACTTTTTTCCTTCATATTGGGCATAGAAAAAGTAGCTAAAAGTCACTAAAAATAGTAAACCTATGAGCGAATATTCTAAGTTTTTTAAGATGTTTAAAGCCGAATCATCTAAGAAAAAACTAGGAATTAGTGCTAGTATTCCTGCAATGACTCCATATTTAATAGTGTTTAAAATCTTATCACTTTTTAAACCTGTTGGACATGACTCTAAAGTTAGTTTATTTGAGTTACTTGCTAGTTTTTTTTCAAAAAGTTGTTTTTCTTCAGGGTTAAGTCTAGCCAAAAAAGTTGAACCCATTAAGTAGTCTACTTTACGTTGAATTAAAATGGCTAAGTCATCTTCTGCTGTTAAGAACTGCTGTTCTCCTTTTGTATTTTCATACATAAGTTTAATCTTTGAAGCACGTTGTGTGGTGGCTGTAAGATTTGGGAAATAAGCAGTACTCTCTATAGGATTAATTTTTCCCTCTTTGGTAAAAATGACAGGGTTTATAATCTCAATAAACTCATCATCTTTTTTGATGACCATGACTGTTAAGGGTGAACCGATTTGAAATGCTGCTAGACCTTCTAGGCTATTGGCTTTTATGCTGTCTTTTAAATCTGTGAGGAGTTGGGTGAGGTTTTCATCGAAGTGACGTACTGTACCTCCAAACCCAAAAGTAGTTTGGGTAGGGTAGGTAGTGATTTGTTGTATCAAAGTTGTCTAAGTTTTAGTGACTTTTAGCAACGACAATAAGCATTTTTACGTTAATAGCCATAAATCTAAACAGTTGCCAGATTTTACAAGTTCGCATTGCTTTGGCAAACTTTCCTGGAATCATTGTTAAGTTAAAGTCATCGTTCTTTGCAAAGTTTAATTCTTCTTTTACCATAGTATTTCCTTATTATTAAAGTTTTTCTTCTTGAAAAAAGGCAAAGCCATTTTTCAATTCATCTCACTAAAGCTTCAGCTAGAAGCCTCAGGGATTATTTTGATAGCCTATTATTCTGGAATTAAAGTCCAACCTGGCTTAAGTTTTGCTTTGTAAATGAACATATGGTGTAAGATATGTTTAATCCAGTGACCAGCAAGACCAATTTCACCAAAGGTATACTTCGTATCACGTCCTGTTCCTGGGTACTTTTCAAAGTCAGGAACAACAGGGTAAACTGTCATTGCAGCAGCTGTACCATCAAGTACACCTTTACCAGCAGAGGCAACACAAGCTGCACCCATTTCAGCCATAGAAGCTCGTTTTAGTTCAGCGTCATCACCTTTAGTAATTAGGTCACAAACAGAGTGAGCAACAGCTTTACCAATGATACCTGCAGGCATACCTGTTCTTGGTGGAGTAGGGTTAATTGGTGTTCCATTTGGAGAAGACATTGGTTTAGAGATTAAGTGTGGTGGTGCAAAAGCAATTCCTGCTGCAAAAATATTTGCATAAGAAGGGTTTTGGTAGGTACTTGGCCAGTCAGAAGCTTTCCAGTTTTCGTAAGCACCTGCATCGTATTTTGCATC
>DCAF01000064.1:1789-8672 GCA_002311915.1 Sulfurovum sp. UBA1140
ATAAGCATTGCAAAGTCAAAAGTTTCTTCATGCATGGTTCCATCAAGTTGTTCATACTCAATTTTACCTTCTTCTACTTTTGAAGTGTGAGCCCCAATAATCCATTCAACATTTCTTTCAGCAAAAAGTGACTCAGCAAAAAGTTTAGAACTTACAGCGTAACCTCCAACTTTCATGTGCAGTCCACCCATTCCAAAGTCACCTAAGAATGCTTCATTTGAAATCCATTTAATGTCAACCATATCTCTAACACCAGCTTTTTTAGCTTCGTGTTCAATGTTGAAGATGTACTCAAAAGCAGCACCTTGACAGGTACACATACCGTGACCTGTACCTACAAGAACTTTTTGTCGTTCACCAGCTTTTGCTTTTTCAAATACTTTTTGAAGCTCTTCAGCAGCATGTTCAGCATGTTCAGCAGTACAAACAGAAACAGTATTAGAACCCATTTGACCTTGACCATTACCAAGTCCTGGAGTTGCATCAAAGTTTAGTTTTGGTCCTGTTGCATTGATAAGGTAGTCATAAGTTAACTCTTCTGTATTACCTACTTTCTCTTGACCTGTATACTCGATGGTGATAAATGGTGTATTATCTTTAGAGTTTCCTTCAGGATTAATAGAGACAGCTTTGGCTTGTCTATAGTCGATACCTGCTTTTTCATAAACAGGAGCCAATGGGAAGATAACCTCCTCTTTTGGCATTTGACCAACACCAACCCAGATATTTGAGGGAATCCAATTCCATTGTGAGTTTGGTGTTACCACCACCACTTCATGATCTTTTCCTAGCCATTTTCTTGCAAATGAAGCAGCTGTATGTCCTGATACACCACCACCCATAATTACTAATCGTGCCATAGCTTTCCTTTGTAGTTTGATTTTTCTTACTTCTATTATAGGTGGAATAAATTTAAATAAGAGTTAAATATCTATAATTTTGAATCAATATTATAAATATTACACAGAAATAGCCATAAGAATAATTTACAATTATAATTTTTATAAAGATAAGTTTTTTTGCTACTTTTTAAAAGTTTCATGATAATTATTTATGTTAAATTCTATTTTTTTTGTCTATAGGGCAGTAAAAGATTTTCAACAAAGAAAGGATATAATGGTAGGAATAATTAAAAGGTATTAAAATTGAATAAAAACATTTTTTTTAAACTCCTATTTTTCTACTTAAGTATACTCAGTAGCTCTTCTGCTGATGTCTGGAATACTCCTCATCATCAAGATAAAGTAGAGCAAAATATACTCTTCTCTTCGTTCTCTTTGCCTCCTAAACGACTTGATCCCGTTGTCTCTTATAGCTCAAATGAGTGGGCAATTCTTGGTCAAATTTATGAACCACCCTTGCAATACAATTATCTGCTACGACCCTACAGTTTAGAGCCATTGACCCTAACCAAAATGCCAACCATTCGTTATTTAAATAAAGAAGGTAAAGAGGTCGATGAAAACTCAACAGAGGTTGTTTTTTCAGAGTATATTTTAAATCTTAGAGAAGATATAGCTTATCAAAACCACCCCTCTTTTGTTAAAAACCAAGAAGAAGGGTTATATTATGGTGCATTAAGCAAAGATGAGTTAGAGGGTATCTCTACCTTAGATGACCTAAATAGAACGGCATCACGTTATCTAAAAGCGTCTGATTATGCCTATGCCATTAAACGTATGGCAGTGCGACAAAATCACTCCCCTATTTTGGACAGTATGCAGGAGTATATTGTAGGTTTAAAAGAATTTTCCAAAGATATTACTTTAGTGGTTAAAGAGAAGAGGGCGAACAAAGAGTTGATAGATTTGCGTCCATATAGTATTTTAGGAGTTAAAGTAGTCGATGATACCACCTTATCTATTAGAGTAAAAGGGCGTTATCCTCAATTTCTTTACTGGCTTACCATGAACTTTTTTGCTCCTATTCCTTGGGAAGCCGATCTATTTTATCAGCAAGAGGGGTTGATTGCTAAAAACTTAACACTCAACTGGTTTCCTGTGGGAACGGGTGCTTATTATTTGGCAGAAAATAATCCAAATAAGCAGATGCGATTGGTTGCCAACCCCAATTATCATCATGAAAACTACCCTACACTAAGCCAAGAGCAGATAGAAAAATCAAATGTTCCTAAAGCGTTGTTAGAAGACTCAGGAAAAAAACTCCCTTTTATTAAAGAGGTTATCTACTCATTAGAAAAAGAGAGTATTCCCTTGTGGAACAAGTTTCTTCAGGGCTATTATGACGCATCAGGAATTAGCTCCGAAGCGTTTGACCAAGCCGTTCAAATCTCATCGGGTGGGGAGATGGGCTTAAGTCAAGAGATGATAGATAAAGGGATTGAGTTAAAAGGATCGGTACAACCGAGTATTTTTTATTTGGCATTTAATATGGTTGACCCCATTGTCGGAGGCTATTCAACATCGGCTAAAAAATTGCGTCAAGCCATCAGTATTGCTCAAAATGAAGAGGAGTACATCTCTATTTTTACCAATGAACGGGGTATTCCTGCCCAAGCACCCATTCCCCTAGGTATTTTTGGTTATGAAGAGGGTGAAGCAGGAACCAATAGAGTGGTTTATGATTGGATAGAGGGCAAACGGGTTAGAAAATCGTTAGAGATTGCTAAAAAATTATTGGCAGAGGCAGGTTACCCCAATGGAGTCTCAAACAAGACAGGAAAACCCTTGGTACTCTATTATGATACCACTGCCACAGGACCCGATGATAGGTCATTAATGGATTGGCGACGAAAGCAGTTTGATAAGTTGGGTATTCAGTTGGTGATTCGCTCAACCGACTACAATCGTTTTCAAGACAAAGTACGTAAAGGAAAAGCACAACTCTTCTCATGGGGTTGGAATGCCGACTACCCTGATCCTGAAAATTTTCTTTTTTTGCTCTACGGTGGGAACGCCTCGGTGAATACCAACGGAGCAGGAATTAACAGTTCAAACTATCAAAACCCCAAATTTGACAAACTTTTTGACGAGATAAAAACCATGAAAAACTCCCCTTTACGCTTAGAAAAAATACGAGAAATGTTAATAATTGTAAGAGAAGATGCCCCTTGGGTTTGGGGTGTTCACCCAAAGTCACTCGCCCTTTCTCATAAATGGTACACCAATGTATTGCCCCATGCCATGGCAAATAACACACTGAAATATAAACGTATTGATGCCAAATTAAGGGTTCAAAAACAGAAAGAGTGGAATCAACCCGTGGTTCTGCCTTTAATTTTGTTGGTACTTTTTATGGTGTTAATGAGTTATCCTCTCTATCGTGCTTACTTGGGACGACAGAGGGCTGTTATTAAAGGAGAAAGTTAAAATGTTTACTTATATTATCCGTAGAATTCTATACGCGATTCCCATTCTTATAGGCGTAAACCTAATAACCTTTATGCTGTTTTTTATGGTCAATACTCCCGATGATATGGCACGTTCACAACTTGGGGCAAAGCAGGTGACTCCTGAACTGATTCAGTCATGGAAAGAGGAGAAGGGTTACGATAAACCACTTTTTGTTAATGACGAAGCAGGAGGTATTGCTACCCTGACTGATACCCTATTTGTTCAAGAGTCTCTTAAACTTTTTAGTTTTAATTTTGGATTTTCGGATGCCAATCGTGATATAGGCAGTGATATTAAAGAGCGAATGGTACCAAGTTTAGCCATTGCTCTGCCTACATTTATGATTGCATTGATTACCAATATATCCTTGGCTCTGCTGTTGGTTCTGTTTCGTGGCTCTATTTTAGACACTAGTATGATGATTGTTGCGGTGATGATTATGTCGATTTCTGGGCTTTTTTATATTATTGCAGGGCAGGTGCTTTTTTCTAAGATGTGGCATTGGGTTCCTATTTCGGGCTATGAGTCTGGGTGGGATGGCTTTAAATTTTTGATTTTACCTATAATGATAGGAGTTTTTTCTGGGATAGGTTCAGGGGTGCGTTGGTATCGTTCTATTTTCTTAGAGCAGATTAACCAAGATTATGTAAGAACTGCACGAGCCAAAGGATTATCTGAACTGCGTGTTCTTTTTGGGCATGTGTTGCGTAATGGTATGTTGCCTATTTTAACAGGTGTCGTGGTGGTGATTCCGACACTCTTTATGGGAAGCCTAATTATGGAATCTTTTTTTGGAATTCCTGGTTTAGGAAGCTACACGATTGATGCAATTAATTCACAAGATTTTGCGATTGTTAAAGCAATGGTATTTTTAGGGTCGGTACTCTATATCATTGGGTTAATTTTGACAGATATATCTTATACTCTGTTTGATCCAAGGGTGAAATTGGGGTAAGGCGTTGTTGATAAAAAAAAGGCTAACGTAGAGAGATAAGAGTTTTAAGCTCCTATCCCTTTTAGAATAAAGAATATAATACTTGAAAGAATTGCAGCTACGGGAACTGTAATAATCCAAGCAGTTATAATCTTTTTGACCATGCCTCGTTTAACATAGTTTTCACGTAGGGCTTTTTTAATCTGTTTGGCAGTCTTTTTCTCGACCTTAATGATTTCAAAAAGTTCTGATTTTCGTTTGTAATCATCTCCTACATTTTCCATTTCGGTTCGGTAGTTCTCGACGACGGCTAACTGTGCGTTAAGCTCTTGATGCTTTTCGTTGGTTCCTTTTCTATCAAGCCACTCTCGAAGGAAACCAACACCAAATATGCCACCTACGGCAATGTGTGTCGAAGATACAGGAAGACCAAGTTGAGAAGCAATGACAACGGTAATGGCAGCAGCCATCATAATAGAAAATGCTCTCATTTGATCGAGCTCTGTAATTTCTGAACCAACAGTTTTTATGAGTCTTGGTCCAAAGAGTGCCAGACCAATTGAAATACCAAAACCACCAACAACCATAACCCACAGCGGAATAGATGCTTTGGCAGAGATGGTAGCAGTAGATAGTGCATCAAAGACAGCAGCCAAAGGACCTACTGCATTGGCAACGTCATTGGCACCATGAGCAAAACTAAGCAGAGCTGCTGCAAAGATAAGAGGAATGGTAAAGAGTTTGTTTATAGACTCTCTATCATCGGTTAGGGTTATTATTCTTTGAACAATACGGGGTTTAACCACAATATAGGTAACCACTGCACCAATAAGACCAAAGATAAGGGCAATTCCAATGGTAGGCTTTTTTGTCTCTGGTAAGAATGGTAAAATCTCTACAATATCCATCCACACTTTTTTAAGACCTTTAATTGTTAAGTAGGTAATAAATGCCATTGCCATGACCGACACCAAAATAGGTACAATTTTTTTAGCTGCTTCGAGTTTGTTATCTTTGTAGATAATTTCAGACTTAATGATATAGAGGAACCCTGCGGCAATAAGACCACCTAGTACAGGAGAGATAACCCAAGACATGGCAATTTTACCCATGGTTCCCCATGAAACTACAGCAAAACCACCTGCCGCAATACCTGCACCCATAACACCACCAACAATAGAATGCGTGGTAGAGACAGGAGCTTTAAGGATGGTTGCTAGGGTTAACCAAAGGGCTGCGGCAAGAAGTGCTGCTGCCATGGCATAAACAAATATCATGGGGTCTCCTGCAAATGCAGAAGGGTCAATAATACCTTTTTTAATGGTGTTAACCACATCTCCACCTGCAATTAAGGCTCCAGCTGCTTCAAATATCGAAGCGATAACGATGGCTCCACCAATGGTTAATGCTCCTGCACCAACGGCTGGACCTACATTGTTTGCGACATCATTCGCACCAATGTTCATTGCCATATAGGCACCAAATACCGCGGCTATCATTAAAAATCCACTATTTGCAATATTACCAAATGCAAAGTGTACATAAAAAGCAACGGCTATAGCGAAACCTGCTCCTAGAAGAACCTTGATTGAGTTGTTCATTTTTATCCCTTTTGTTTTGAAAATTTTGAAATTATATTACAAAAATGTTACCAAATGGTTACAGTTTGGTAACAGTGAATTTTAGCTGTTAATGGTGTAGATAATTTCTGTTCTATTTTTTTTGGTCTGAATTTCACTAATGGATAGATTCTCTATGGGTAAGAGCATAAATGCTTCGATGCTGTTAATTTTTGATTTTGCTATTTCACGTAAAACAATTCCACGATAGGCTTTAGCCCAATGACTAACAACCTTTCCCTCTTTTATAAATTTTAGTGTGGTGTAGGGTTGGGTGGGTTTATAAAACTTCTCATAAAAAATAGCTCTTAAATCTAAAATATCTTCATCTTTGAGATACTCTTCCATTAAGTAGGATTGCTCTTTATAGAGTTTCTCTGGTTTTAAGTCACCAATTGATTCCCCCTGCTTGAGTTTATATTCAGGAATATGGTCATCGGCACGAAGAAATCCAAAAAGGTTGGAGCATAAAACAACATGTTTGTCTATATACATTCGAGAATCAAGTTTTAAGTTTTTATAATTTAAATAGTCAAAAGCAACACCTGTATAACGCTCTATGGCTTTTATGGTTGGCTCATGAATAATATCCTTACTATAATAAGCAATATCTGAACTCTTTTTTAGACCAAACATTTTAGAGAGTAGAGCAGGGTTACTCTGTTGGATAAGGTTGGTATACGCAAGTAGAAGTTTTTGTCGCAGAGGGGTGAGTTCGGGAAAAAGAAGTTTGGTTAAATTGAAGATATGTTCTCCACCAGCTATTTTTGTTTCACTTGGGGCTAAGAGGATTTTCATTGGTTGCTCACTTTTTTAGATGATTATAACAAATTTTAAAAAAAAATTATATTTTTCATGAAAACCCTTGACATCTATTTAGTTTTTGTCTATAATGCGACTCCATTTAAAGAATGATTTTAAATGAATGGTGCTGATGTAGCTCAGTTGGCTAGAGCAGCTGATTTGTAATCAGCAGG
>DCAF01000064.1:8871-28726 GCA_002311915.1 Sulfurovum sp. UBA1140
GGGTTCGAGTCCCGTCTCCCGCTCCATGGTATCAACAATCTGGGAGCTGATGTGAAATTTTATTTTTATTACTTCACATTGCAACAAAATCACAAACACTTTGTAAAATTTAACCGATGCCCATATGGCTCAGGGGTAGAGCACTTCCTTGGTAAGGAAGAGGTCGTGAGTTCAAGTCTCACTATGGGCCCCACTGAACGATTTTATGGACAAAAGTATTATTAATAACACTTTTTACTATTAATTTATGTAGAAAATTTATTTAATGATAATAGTTTTGTCCATATTGTTATGGTATTAAAGCAATATAGAGTTATTCCTGATATAATGTCAGCGAAAAATAGAACTAAACTTAGGAGAAACAGATGGCTAAAGAAAAATTTGAACGAACCAAACCACATGTTAATATTGGTACAATTGGTCACGTTGACCACGGTAAAACTACATTAACGGCTGCGATTACAGCAGTTCTTGCAACTAAAAACAATACTGAACTTATGGATTATGATGCAATTGATAATGCACCAGAAGAGAGAGAAAGAGGAATTACCATTGCTACTTCTCATGTTGAGTATGAAACTGATAACAGACATTATGCTCACGTAGATTGTCCAGGTCACGCCGACTATGTTAAAAACATGATTACTGGTGCTGCTCAAATGGATGGTGCTATTCTTGTTATTGCTGCTACTGATGGACCAATGGCACAAACTAGAGAGCATATCCTTCTTTCTAAGCAAGTAGGTGTTCCGTACATCGTTATTTTCTTGAATAAAGAAGATCAACTTGATGACGAAGATAAAGAAGAGATGTTAGAGCTTGTTGAGATGGAGATTAGAGAACTTCTTGACGAATACAATTTCCCAGGTGATGATACTCCTGTAATTTCTGGTTCTGCATTCCAAGCATTGGAAGAGGCAAAAGCTGGTAATCTTGGTGCATGGTCAGACAAAATCTTTGAACTTATGGAAGCTGTAGATACATATATTCCTGACCCAGTAAGAGAGACTGATAAAGATTTCCTTATGCCTATCGAAGATATCTTTACTATCCAAGGTCGTGGTACTGTTGTAACTGGTAAAATTGATAGAGGTCAAGTATGTATTGGTGATGCTGTTGAAATCGTTGGTATTAGAGACAATCAAAAAACAACGGTAACTGGTGTTGAGATGTTCCGTAAAGAGATGGATTGTGGTTTAGCTGGAGACAACTGTGGTGTTCTAATCCGTGGTATCGATAAAGATGCAGTTGAAAGAGGTATGGTTCTTTGTAAGCCAAACTCAATTACTCCTCACTCTAAATTTACAGCTGAGGTTTATGTACTTACAAAAGAAGAGGGTGGACGACATACACCATTTTTTAATAACTATAGACCACAGTTTTATGTAAGAACAACTGATGTTACTGGTTCAATTACTCTTGAAGAGGGTACTGAAATGGTTATGCCAGGTGACAATGTAAAAATCAACGTTGAATTAATCGCACCAGTTGCTCTTGAGCAAGGTACTAAGTTTTCTATCCGTGAAGGTGGTAAAACTGTTGGTGCTGGTGTTGTTGCTGAAATCGTTGAGTAGAAAAACATTATAAGAGGAGTTGAACCCTCTTATAGTATTCTTTAGGAGAAACAATGAGAGAAACCATTCACTTAGGTTGTGAAAAGTGTACTAGACGTAACTACCACACCACTAAGAACAAAAGAAACACTGCTGAAAAAATTGCTTTAAAAAAGTATTGTAAGTGGTGTAAATGTCATACTACACATAAAGAGATGAAACTGTAAATCAGTTTTTAATCTTGTAGGATCTTATCAGAGTTTTAGCTCTGATAACTACTAGGTTTGCTTCAGCAGAAGATGCTTACGAAAAATAGTACAGCATAAGTTTATTGCTACACATTCTTAGGCCAATAGCTCAGTTGGTAGAGCACTGGTCTCCAAAACCAGGTGCCGGGGGTTCGAGTCCCTCTTGGCCTGCCATAATTAAAGGTAATTACAAACATGGAAAAATTAACAACCTATTTTGCACACGTTAAAGAAGAGATTCAAAAAGTTATATTTCCAACAAAAGTACAAGTTAGACAAGCTTTTGTTGCTGTCTTTATCGTTGTAAGTGTTATATCAATCTTTTTAGCACTTGTCGATATGTTTATGTCAGCTGTTGTGTCATCTCTAGTGGGAAGCTAAGATGGCATTTCAATGGTATGCAATTCAAGTTTATTCGGGTAGTGAACAGGCTGTTAAGCGAGGTATCGATCTTTTAGCTGTAGAGCATGGAATAGAAGATAAAGTAGAGAGTATTATTGTTCCTACTGAAGAGGTTATTGAGGTTAAAAATGGGGAGAAGAAGATTACAGAACGAACACTCTACCCAGGGTATGTTTTTGCTCATGTTAATTTAGATACTGATCTTTGGCATAAAGTTCAGAGTCTACCTCGTGTTTCACGCTTTATTGGTGAGGGTAAAACAGCCACACCATTAACAGAAGCAGATATTAAAGTTATTTTAGACAAGATGGAGAATAAATCAGCTCCTAGACCTAAAGTTGACTTTGAATCGGGTGAGATGGTACGTATTGTTGATGGTCCTTTCTCTAACTTTACAGGAATGGTTGAAGAGTATGATCTTGACCATGGAAAATTAAAACTGAATGTTTCAATATTTGGTAGAAATACACCTGTAGAAATTCTCTACACTCAAGTAGAAAAGATTATATAAACGCTGAAGCCAAGAAGCTTCAGTAATAGAAACTAAAACTATTTTTTATTACTGAAGTTTTTATTTAATCTAAAACTATTTAATCTAAGGAGACAACGATGGCAAAAAAAGTAACTGAAAAGTTCAAACTAATGATTCCTGCTGGATCTGCTAACCCATCACCACCAGTAGGACCTGCTCTTGGTCAACGTGGTGTTAACATTATGGAATTTTGTAAAGCATTTAATGAGAGAACAAAAGATAAAAAGGGATTCAAAATACCTGTAGAAATTACAGTATATGCCGATAGAAGTTTTACTTTTGAAACCAAGCAACCACCTGCAAGTGAGCTTATTCTAAAAGCAGCCAACTTAAAAAGTGGTTCAGATAATCCACTTAAAAATAAAGTAGCAACATTAACACCAGAACAAATCAATGAGATTGTAGAGCAGAAAATCGTTGATTTAAATACTGATGATAAAGCAATGGCGGCTAGAATTATTATGGGTACCTGTCGAAGTATGGGTGTAGATATTTCTAACTAGTAATGTTTGCACCTCTTTGAGGTGTTTTTTATGACCACATTAAGTGGGAGATTTATATCGTGGAGAGATAGATGGCAAAAAAATTAAGTAAAAAAAGAGCTATGCTCTTAGAGAAAATAGAAAAAGAGAAATTATATTCAATTGCAGATGCAGTTGCACTTCTTTCAGAGTTGAAATCAGCAAAGTTTGATGAGACTGTTGAAGTAGCATTGAATTTAAATGTTGATCCAAGACATGCAGATCAGATGGTAAGAGGTTCAGTTATTCTTCCAAATGGTACAGGTAAAGTAGTTAGAGTTGCAGTATTTGCTAAAGATGAAAAAGCAGATGAAGCAAAAGCAGCTGGTGCTGATATTGTTGGAACAGATGATTTGATTGACCAGATTAAAGAGGGTATTATTAATTTTGATACTGTAATTGCAACACCTAACATGATGGGACAACTTGGTAAAGTGGCTAGAATTTTAGGACCAAAAGGTCTTATGCCTAACCCTAAAACAGGTACCGTGACCATGGATGTTACCAAAGCTGTTACCGAAGCAAAGGGTGGAAAAGTTAACTTTAGAGTGGATAAAAAAGGTAACATTCATGCAGGTATTGGTAAAGTAAGTTTTGGTACTGAAAAAATCAATGAAAATTTAATTAGTTTTATGGCAGTTGTGAATAAAGCAAAACCAGCTGCTTCTAAAGGTAGATATATTCGTAATGGTGCTTTATCATTAACAATGAGTCCAGCTGTAACACTTGATACTACTGAACTTTTAGAGATTAAATAATTATAAAAAATTATCTTAGGCTAAAGATAACGGGGGCGAAAGCTTAATTAATCTGCTTGAAAGAGTTGGTGTGTTGTGATGCTTATAAAAGAGTTTACAATACCCTGTTATAGGTCGAAAGGAGAACCAATGACTAGAACTGAAAAAGAAGCTATTGTTAATGAATTAACTACTGCTTTTGCTGATCAGGGTGCCATAATCGTATGTGATTACAAAGGTATGACTGTTCAAGCATTAGAGGGTGTAAGAGCAATGGCTAGAGAGAACGATGTAACTGTACGTGTTGTTAAAAATACGTTAGCAGGAATTGCACTTAAGAATGCAAACTGTGATGAGCTAGAGTTTACAGATACAAATATTTTTATTTGGGGTGAAGATCAGATTGCTACTTGTAAAGTAGCTGATAAATCTGCCGAAGCAAATAAAAATAACTTTTTTATTAAAACGGGAGTAATCGAGTCGAAAATTGCGGATATTGATACCATCAATGCAATGGCTAAACTTCCAAGTAGAGATGAACTTCTTGGTATGTTACTTAATGTTTGGAATGCACCTGTGCAGAACTTTACAATCGGTATGAGTGCCTTAGCTGATAAGCTAGAAGAAGAAGCGTAGGTTCGGTACCACCGAGCATTGAATTGAATGATATTGAAATCATGAAATATATAATTTTAAGGAAATAAAATGGCAACAACTAAAGAAGATGTATTAGAGTTTATCTCAAACATGTCAGTATTAGAGCTTTCTGAGCTTGTAAAAGAATTTGAAGAGAAATTTGGTGTATCTGCACAAGCTACAGTAGTAGCTGGTGGTGCAGTAGCTGAAGAAGTTGAAGAGCAGACAGAATTTGATGTAATTCTTACAGGTGCAGGTGCTAAGAAAATTAATGCAATTAAAGTAGTAAGAGCAATTACTGGTCTTGGTCTTAAAGAGGCTAAAGGGGCTGTTGAAAATGTTCCAACTACACTTAAAGAAGCTGTCTCTAAAGATGAAGCTGAAGCAGTTAAAAAACAGATCGAAGAAGCAGGTGCAACTTGCGAACTTAAATAATTTTTATTTAAGTAAAACTTTGTCAAGCGAGATTTCCTCGCTTGAATCTCTCCTTGTATTGCATTAGTAACAGTACAAAATAGAATTTCAACACGATATAGTGACAAGCTATTGCGCAATAGTTTTTTTGTATATCCCATATATACATTCATCTAATAACATACATATTAAAATGAGGTTCGCCCATGTTAAATACTTTACACTCTGGAAATAGACTACGAGTCGATTTCTCAAAGACTCCTCGACAAATTGCTGTTCCAAATCTACTCCAACTTCAACAAAAATCTTATGACGACTTTTTAATGATTGGTGCTAAAAATAGAAGTGAATCAACCATTGAAAAAGTTTTTCGTTCAGTTTTCCCTTTAAATGATCAACAAAATAGACTTACCTTAGAGTATAAAGGTAGTGATATTGTTCAACCTAAATATACCATTCGAGAGTGTATGGAGAGAGGGCTTACCTACTCTGTATCACTTAAAATTAATATTGCTCTGACCATTTGGAATCGTGATGAGAAGACAGGTGAAAAGCTTGATCCAAAAGAGATTAAAGAACAAGCTGTTTTCGTAAGAGATATTCCATTAATGACGGACAGAACATCATTTATTATTAATGGGGTTGAACGGGTTGTTGTTAATCAGCTTCACCGAAGTCCAGGGGTTATCTTTAAAGAAGAAGAGGCCACAACGGTTGTTAATAAGTTGATTTACTCTGCACAGATTATTCCTGACCGTGGTTCATGGTTGTATTTTGAGTATGATGCCAAAGATATACTCTATGCACGAATTAATAAAAGAAGAAAAATTCCTGTTACGATTCTTTTTAGAGCGTTAGATTACTCTAAAGAGGACATCATGAAACTTTTTTATGAGAATAAAGAGATCTTTATTCGGGACAATAGGTTTGTAACGAAGTTTTCTGCAGAAGATTTTGCAGGTCGGGCTCCTTATGAAGTGCGTGATCTTGATGGTAATATTGTGGTGGCTACTGCCAAAAGATTAACCAAGAAAAAAGCTCAAAAATTGTTTGATGAGGGGTTAGAGTGGGTAGAGTATCCACTTGACGTGTTAATAGATAGACACTTAGCTACGCCAATTATCGACAATGAGAGTGGTGAGGTTCTTTATGATGTTGTCAGCTCTCTTGATGAGATGAGACTTAAAAAAATTATTGATGCAGGTGTCGAAAGCTTTATGATTGCAGATGACTTGGCTGAAGGGGTAGATGATTCGATTATTAAATCGTTTATTGCCGATCAAGAGTCGCTTAGATTATTAAAACAGACCGAAGATATCGAAGATGAAAATGCACTCTCTGCCATTCGTATCTATAAAGTTATGAGACCAGGTGAACCTGTAACAGCAGATGCTGCGGTGAACTTTTTAAGACAACTATTTTTTGATCCTGAGCGATATGACCTTACTAAGGTAGGTCGTATGAAGATGAACCATAAATTGGGTCTAAATGTTCCTGAGTATGTTACCGTAATGACGGCAAATGATATTCTACATACGGTAAAATATCTCTCTAAAGTTAAAAATGGTTCAGGTCATATTGATGATAGAGATCACTTGGGTAACCGAAGAATTAGAGCCATTGGTGAGCTTCTTGGTAATGAGCTTTATAATGGACTGACCAAGATGCAAAAAGCGATTAGAGACAAAATGACCACACTCTCTGGTCAGCTTGAAGATTTGATGCCTCATGACTTGGTAAACTCTAAGATGATTACCAATACGATTTTAGAGTTCTTTTCGTCGGGGCAGTTGTCGCAGTTTATGGATCAAACCAATCCACTCTCAGAAGTGACACATAAAAGAAGGTTATCTGCTCTTGGTGAGGGAGGACTTGTTAAAGAGCGTGCTGGTTTTGAAGTACGGGATGTTCACCCAACCCACTATGGAAGAATCTGTCCAATTGAGACTCCAGAGGGTCAGAATATTGGTCTGATTAACACCTTGGCTACCTATGCAAAAGTTAATGATTTAGGATTTATTGAAGCCCCGTATAATAAAGTTATTGATGGTGTTGTACAAGAAGAGATCGTTTATCTTACTGCAACTCAAGAAGAGGATTTGGTTATTGCTCCTGCTTCTACCGAGGTGGTTGATAAAAAAATTGTTCATGAGTTGATTGAGACCCGATGTAATGGTGAAATTTTACTTAATGAAACCAAAAGAGTAACCCTGATTGACATCTCTCCTTTGATGGTTTCAGGAAGTGCTGCTGCGTTGATTCCTTTCTTAGAGCATGATGATGCAAACCGTGCTTTAATGGGGTCAAACATGCAACGTCAAGCGGTTCCTTTGTTAAAAACAGATGCTCCTGTGGTAGGAACAGGAATGGAAGCGATTGTAAGTCGTGATGCTTGGGAGTCTGTTAAGGCAAGAAGAGCTGGTAGAGTAGAGAAAGTTGATTCTAAAAATGTTTATATTTTGGGTGAAGATGAGAATGGTGTATTTATTGATCATTACCCTATGGAAAAAAATATGAGAACCAACCAAAATACCACCTTTACACAATCTCCAACGGCTAGGTTGGGTGATATGATAGAGGCTGGTGAAGTGATTGCAGATGGTCCTAATATGGACATGGGGGAACTTGCCATTGGTAAAAATGTAATGGTTGCCTTTATGCCTTGGTATGGATACAACTATGAAGATGCGATTGTTATCTCTGAGAAGATTTTAAGAGAAGATACCTTTACCTCGGTACACACTTATGAAAAAGAGATAGAGGCACGTGAGCTTAAGCATGGTACCGAAGAGATTACGCGAGACATTCAAAATATTCGTGAAGATGAGTTAACACATCTTGATGAGAGTGGAATTGTAAAAGTAGGTACACACATTAAACCAGGTATGATTATGGTGGGTAAGGTTTCACCAAAAGGTGAGATTAAACCAACGCCTGAAGAGCGACTTCTTCGTGCTATCTTTGGTGAAAAAGCAGGGCATGTGGTGAATAAATCACTCTACTGTTCTGCTTCTATGGATGGTATCGTGGTAGATGTTAAAGTCTTTACCAGAAAAGGGTACGAGAAAGATGCACGTTCAATCCAGTCATATGAAGAGGAGAAATCAGTTCTTGATGGTGAACATCATGATAAACTTTTAATGATTGATAAAGAGGAGTTGCTTAGAATTGCTACCATGCTCTCTAAGGAAGAGTTGATTGATGATGTAACGGTGGGTGATGATTTTTATGAGAAGGGTTCAAAAATTCCTGCCGAGGTAATTATTGACATTAACCGATTTGCTCTAAGAGGGGTGCTTCAGTCTTATGACCATAAGATTCAGTCTGAATATAATTCGGCTAAGAATTACTTTCAGAAGCAGAAGAAGAAGTTAAAAGATGCTCATGAAGAGAAGCTTTATATTTTAGAAAAAGATGACATCTTACCAAATGGGGTGACCAAACTGGTTAAAATTTATGTGGCAACCAAACGTAAATTAAAAGTTGGTGATAAGATGGCAGGTCGTCACGGAAATAAAGGTATTGTCTCTAATATTGTTCCTGAAATTGATATGCCGTATACCAAAGAGGGTAAGACTGTAGATATTATTTTAAATCCACTAGGGGTTCCCTCACGGATGAATATTGGACAGATTCTTGAAGTACACCTTGGACAGATTGGTAAAAAGTTGGGTGAACAACTTCAAGGTATGTTTGATGCACAAAAAGAGAGCATGATTACTGATCTTCGAGCCAAAATGACCGAAATTGCTGATGTTGCAAAATTGATGAATGCCAAAGAGACACTAGAAAAGTTATCAGATGAAAAGTTACTTGTTTATGCCAGAGACTGGGCAAATGGTGTGAAGTTTTCTGCTTCGGTATTTGAAGGAACCAATGAAGAGGAGTTTGATAAACTCTTTGCCTTGGCAAAGATGGATGCCGATGGAAAAACAGAACTTTATGATGGTAAAACAGGTGATAAGATGCTAGAGCGTGTGAATGTAGGTTATATGTATATGCTTAAACTTCACCACTTGGTGGATGAAAAAGTTCATGCCCGTTCAACAGGACCTTATTCATTGGTTACTCAACAGCCAGTGGGTGGTAAAGCACTCTTTGGTGGACAGCGATTTGGAGAGATGGAAGTGTGGGCATTAGAAGCTTACGGTGCGGCACATATTCTTAAAGAGATGTTGACCATTAAATCAGATGATGTCGAGGGGCGAACAAGAGCCTACCGTGCTATTACCCGAGGGGAATCGGTACCAGAATCGGGAGTGCCAGAGACGATGTTTGTATTAACAAAAGAGCTTCAGGCACTGGGTCTTGATGTAGATCTGTTTGAAAAGAACAAAGAGGGAGACGTATAATGAGTGATTTTTTAGAGGGTTTAAACCCAATTGACTTAACCTCTGAAGAGAGACCAACCGATATTATGGCAATGCAACTGCGTGTTGCCAGTCCGGAGAAGGTGTTGTCATGGAGTTATGGTGAGGTTAAAAAACCTGAAACCATCAACTACCGTACCCTTAAACCAGAGCGAGATGGTCTTTTTTGTGCCAAAACCTTTGGACCTGTAAGAGATTATGAGTGTCTTTGTGGTAAGTATAAAAAGATGCGTTACAAAGGTGTGGTCTGTGAGAAGTGTGGTGTTGAAGTCACCACCTCTAAAGTGAGACGTAACCGAATGGGTCATATTGATTTGGTGGCTCCTGTGGCTCATATTTGGTATGTGAGTTCATTGCCATCACGAATTGGTACACTTTTGGGTGTTAAGATGAAAGATTTGGAGCGTGTACTCTATTATGAGGCGTATATTGTTAAAAATCCAGGTTTGGCAACGTATGATAGCGAAGGAACAACACCTTTAAGTAAGTTTGATGTTTTAAATGAAGAGCAGTATCAATCAATTAGTCAGCATTTTCTAGACTCTGGACTTGATGCACGAATGGGTGGAGAGATTGTTCAAGAGCTGTTGGCTGACCTTGATTTGGTTGAGATGTTTAAAGGTCTTAAGCAGGATATTTTAGCCACCAAGTCAGAAGCAAAAAAGAAGACCATTGTTAAACGACTCAAAGTTATTGAGTCTTTTCTTGATTCAGGAAACAAACCAGAGTGGATGATGCTGACTATTTTGCCAGTAATGCCACCTGATCTTCGACCACTTGTTAGTTTAGATGGTGGTAAGTTTGCTGTTTCTGATGTGAATGACCTTTATAGAAGGGTAATTAACCGAAACCAAAGACTGAAAAGATTGGTTGAACTTGATGCTCCTGAGATTATTGTACGAAATGAAAAAAGAATGCTTCAAGAGTCTGTGGATGCACTTTTTGATAATGGACGACGAGGAAACTCGGTTAAGGGTGCGAATAAACGACCACTTAAGTCTCTTTCAGAGGTCATTAAAGGTAAGCAGGGTCGATTTAGACAGAACCTTTTGGGTAAAAGGGTTGACTTCTCTGGTCGATCAGTTATTGTTGTTGGTCCTAACCTTAAGATGGATGAGTGTGGATTGCCTAAGATTATGGCAGTTGAACTCTTTAAGCCCCATGTTATGGCAAAACTTGAAGAGCGAGGGTATGCTACCACGTTAAAACAAGCCAAAAAGATGATAGAGAAGAAGACCAACGAAGTGTGGGAGTGTTTAGAAGACGTGGTTGAGAGTCATCCTATTCTATTAAACAGAGCACCAACACTGCATAAACTCTCTATTCAAGCATTTCACCCAAAATTGATTGATGGGAAAGCGATTCAACTTCACCCTCTTGTCTGTTCTGCATTTAATGCCGACTTTGATGGAGATCAGATGGCGGTGCATATTCCTTTGTCTTCTGAGGCGATTGCTGAAGCAAAAATTTTGATGATGAGTTCTATGAACATTCTACTTCCTGCTTCGGGTAAAGCGATTGCTGTACCTTCTCAAGATATGATTTTGGGTCTTTATTACTTGACACTTGAAAAAGTTGATGTGGTTGGTGAGCATAAGCTTTTTGCTAACGTTGATGAAGTGGTGATTGCCAATGAGCAGGGTGGTTTGGATCTTAATGCCAAAATTAGAACAGTTATTGATGGTAAAATTGTAGTAACGACGGCAGGTCGGGTTATACTCAATGATATTATTCCTGATTATGTACCTCAGAACTATTGGAATAAACTCTTAAAGAAAAAAGATATTGGTGCCTTGGTAGATTATATCTATGATCAAAGTGGTATCTCTTATACCTCAGAGTTTTTAGATGATTTAAAAGATATTGGTTTTAAATATGCAACACGTTCTGGAGTCTCTATTTCAATTGATGATATTAAGGTTCCAGATGCTAAAGAGGGGATGGTTAAGAAAGCCAAAGAGCAAGTGGTTGAGATTCAGACGCAGTATAGCAAAGGTCTTTTAACTGAGCAAGAGCGATACAACAAGATTATTGATATTTGGACAGATACCAATAATGCAGTTGCTGCTGAATTGATGGCTTTGATTAAAAAAGATAAAGATGGCTTTAACTCGGTACATATGATGGCAGATTCAGGTGCTAGGGGTTCGGCTGCTCAAATTAGACAGCTTTCAGGAATGAGGGGTCTAATGGCAAAATCAGATGGATCAATTATTGAGACACCCATTACCTCTAACTTCCGTGAAGGGTTGAATGTATTGGAGTATTTTATCTCGACACACGGTGCAAGAAAAGGTCTAGCCGATACAGCGATGAAAACGGCAAGTGCTGGGTATTTGACACGTAAGCTTATTGATGTTGCACAAAATGTTAAGGTTATTATGCACGATTGTGGTAGTCATGAAGGTGTGTATGTATCTGATATTTTTGTGGGTAATGAGATGATTGAACCACTCTCTGATAGGATTTATGGACGTGTTATTTCAAAAGATGTTATTGATCCAATTACCAATGAAGTGTTGGTAAGTGAAGGTACCATGATTAATGATGATTTAGCCAGATTAATTACCGATGCAGGTGTGCGTTCTGTGAACATTAAAAGTTCGGTAACGTGTAAAGCACCTAAGGGTATCTGTGCTAAATGTTATGGTCTGAATATGGCAGAGAATAAGATTGTTAAAGTAGGCGAGGCTGTTGGTGTTGTTGCTGCTCAATCAATTGGTGAGCCTGGAACGCAGTTGACCTTACGTACTTTCCACACAGGGGGAACAGCAACGGCAGGTAAAGAGGAGCGTCAAGTTATTGCCAATAAAGAGGGGTTCATTCGTTACTATAACTTAAATGTTTATAAAAACAGTGAAGATAAACTCTTAGTATCTAACCGAAGAAATGCAGGTGTACTTTTGGTTGAGCCTAAGGTCAAATCATTAACCCGTGGTCGTCTCTCTATTATTCATTCTCATGATGAGATTATTCTTCAGGTACAACAGGGTGCTAAAGAGCAGAAGTATATGGTACGAAAGAGTGATGTTGCCAAAACGAATGAACTTGCAGGTGTTGGTGGAAAAATTGACGGTAAACTATTTATTCCTTATGAAGATGGAGAGATTATTGAAGAGGGTGACTCTATTGTCGAGGTCATTAAAGAGGCGTGGTCTGTTCCAAATCGTATTCCATTCGCAAGTGAGCTTAAAGTAGATGATGGTGCTCCCGTTACTCAAAATATCTTTGCTGAGGCTAAAGGACGGGTAAAATTTTTCTTGCTTAAAGGTGATTATATTGAGAGAATCGAGAGCATTAAAGAGGGTGAATATGTTAAAGAGAAGGGTCTCTTTGCCGTAATTGTTGACGATCATGGTAGAGAGGCTTCAAGACACTACATTGCTAGAGGTTCTTTGGTTAAAATTCAAGACAATACTATGGTTGCACGGGGTGATTTGATTGCTGCACCAGAAAGTGACGATCAAGTGATTATTGCCGAATGGGATCCTTACTCTGAACCAATTATTGCTGAATCAAATGGTACGTTGAAGTTTGAAGATATTATTCCAGGAGTTACGGTAGTTGAACAGTTTGATGAGTTAACAGGCGAGAGCAGGTTGGCACTAAATGAGTATATTCCAACGACTTATAAACCAGCAATTATTTTGGCAACAGATGATGGTGAGATTATCACCTATGCACTTGAGCCAAAAACCTCTATTTTTGTAAAAGATGGAGAGAGAGTGAGCATTGCTGATATTTTAGCAAAAACACCTAAAGCAGCACAAAAATCAAGTGATATTACGTCGGGTCTTCCAAGGGTATCCGAACTTTTTGAAGCCAGAAGACCTAAAGATCCTTCACATATTGCTAGAATTAATGGTACGGTCTCTTTTGGTAAACCATTAAGAGGTAAAAAGCGTCTGATTCTTACCGATGAAAATGGTAGAATGGTTGAGCAGTTTATTGATAAGCAGAGAATGGTTGTGGTAGCCGAAGGTGACTTTGTACACACAGGTGAGAAACTGACCGATGGTACCACTTCAAGTCATGATATTTTGGCTACTCTTGGTGAGAAAGCCCTTTATGAGTATATTGTCGAAGAGGTGCAGATGGTTTATCGTAGACAAGGGGTTAATGTCTCTGATAAGCACATCGAAATTATTGTTTCTCAGATGATGAGACAGGTTAAAGTGGTTGATAGTGGTGATAGCAAGTTTATTGATGCCGATTTGGTCTCTAAGAAAAAGTTTGTTGTAGAGAATAAAAAAGTGCTTAAACTCTTTGGTGAACCAGCCATTGCAGAACCATTGCTTATTGGTATTACCCGAGCCGCCGTTGGTGCAGACAGTATTATCTCGGCAGCATCATTCCAAGATACTACCAAAGTATTGACCTCTGCGTCTATTGCAGGTACGGTTGATATGCTAGAAGATCTTAAAGAGAATGTTGTTATTGGTCGATTAATTCCTGTGGGAACAGGTATGGTTGATATAGCAAATGTTAAACTGATACCTTCAACCAAAATATAAAAAAATTAATAAAAAACATAAAATAATTTTAAATATTATTTTATGTTAAATATTATTTAAGTATAAAATGGCTATAATCTTTTAAGATAAATAAAGGATTCTTCATGTTAGCCATTAAAACTTCTACCTTAATCGTTGCGTTTCTTTTTATTGGATGTTCAGAAGAGAGTCCAACGGTCACTGTAAAAAACCTACTAGAGATGAGTAAACCTCAGCAGAGCGAGATACTAAAAGCAATCAATCAAGCAAGATCCGAAGTTCGAGACTGTCACGATGGTTTGGGGTTGGTGGGTCCTGCGAAAGCATTGATATGGAGTGATAATCTTTATGCTTCTGCCTATGAGCATAGCAGTGACTTGGCAGAAAGTGATACTTTTTCTCATTTAGGTTCAGGAACAGTATCGGATGTAACAGGTTCTAATGCAGGAAAAAGAAGCCTATTTTATGAGCGAATCGAAGCCAATGGTTATGTTGGATTTCACTCTTTAGGTGAAAATATAGCAGGTGGGCAAGAGGACATCAAATCAGTGATGAAAGATTGGCTTGAGTCTCCTGCCCACTGTACCAATATTATGAGTGATAAGTTTTCAGAAGTAGGTGTGGCAGTTGTCGTTAATCCTGATAGTAATTTTGAAATCTATTGGACTCAAAACTTTGGGTCTAAAAAATAACAATTTTAAACTAAATTTACTAATTTAAGTTTAAAATTATATAAAATTAGCTATAATTTAACAGTTAAAAATAGGTTTTATTGTTCAGCATCATAAAATTTTCAGAACAACTTTAAATGCTTGTAATCAAATAGCTATTTAGGCTATGGAGCAAGAATCCATTTTCTTAAGGGGATGGAGTTGTCAAAGTTTATGAATTTCCCCCCTCCTTTAATATGGTGCTGAATTATAATACTTTATAATGTTTGCATGGTTGAACAGTGTAGACTCCCCCCCTCTTGAATCAATCTACTACACTCAATAGGAATTATCTCTCTCTTTGGAAACAACTTTTTAAATATTTCATGAACCATCTTATCTTCAATTACACTATAGGTAGGATAGATAAGTGCTTTGTTTGTAATTAAAAAATTGGCATAGGTTGCAGGTAGACGATGACCCTCTGCATTTAATTTTTTTGATGCCATTGGTAATGGTATTAAGTTATAAGATACTCCACTGAGTGTTTTAAAACTTTTTAACTGCTTTTCCATCTTTTGTAACTCGCTATGGTGTTCATCATTAACATTCAAGCATTGAACATAAACAATGGTATCTACAGAGATAAACCGTGCCAAGGTATCAATATGACTATCGGTATCATCTCCTGCTAGGTAGCCATAATCTAACCATAAAACTCTTTTGGTTCCAAGGTACTCGTTTAACTTCTCTTCAATCTGCTTTTTTGAAAGTCCACCATTGCGATTGGGGTTACAAAGACAGCTATTTGTTGTTAAAATAGTCCCCTCTCCATCAGATTCAATTGAGCCACCTTCTAGTACAAACTTTATACTTTTTAATGGTGTGGTTCCCATATATCCCTTTTTATGAAGGGTGTAATTTAGTCTATTGTCAAGCGTTGCTTCAAATTTTTTACCCCAACCATCAAAAGTAAAATCAAGTAGTTTAGTTTCACCATCTTCTATAATAGAGATATACCCATAATCACGTATCCACGTATCATTGGTTGGTATCTCTATAAAACTCATGTTACGTGTAGAACAAAACAGACCTGATATATCATCTCTATTATCACAAACAATATAAACAGGTTGCGAGTAAGCTATCGCTTGGGCTATGCGTATAAATGGTGTTAGGGCAGAGTTTAAATTGTCTGCCCAATCTGAATTTTTATGGGGGAATGCCATCAGTATGGCTCTTTGGTTTGCCCATTCTGGGGGGAGGTGTTTCATCTAAAAATCCTCAATATTTTGTTATAATTTTAACATGGCATTTATAAAAATAAACAAAGAAAACTTCTTTTATAATTTATCTCAATTTACAAAAAAAACTGGATCAAAAGAGAGTATTGGAATGGTGCTAAAAGACAATGCTTATGGGCATGGTTTGGAACTTATGGCACAACTTTCACACGAGTTTGGGTTAACTCAAGCTGTGGTTCGTACTTATCATGAAGCTCAAATTATTAAACCCTATTTTAAGCAGATATTGGTTTTAGGTGATGTGGCTTGTGTCGATAATATCTGCTCTTTTACTCTTAATGATTTAGAAGATATTTACAAAGCCCAAAAAGGCTCAACCGTTGAGTTAAAAGTAGATACAGGAATGCACCGAAATGGTATTGCTTTTGAAGCGTTAGAGGAAGCACTTATCTTAATAGAGAAAAGAGGATTAAAACTAAAAGGGATTATGAGCCACAATCGTTCTGCTGATGAGCTTAGTAGCGAACTTTTTTGGCAACATAAAAAATTTGAAGAGATAAAAAAAATCATAGGTTCGGTAACACCGAATATTAATATACGTTTCCACTCTTTTAACTCTGCTACCTCTTTACGACTGCCTTGTCAAAATGAAGAGCTTATTCGTTTAGGAATTGGAGGTTATGGATACTCTGAACTACCTTCTGTTTATGAGACGTTAGAACTAAAACCTGTTCTTTCACTTTGGGCAAAAAGAGTCTCGACTCGAAAGCTAAAAAAAGGGGAGAGGGTAGGGTATGGAGGCAGTTATATAGCCCCAAGGGATATGATTGTCTCTACTTATGATTTAGGTTATGGTGACGGATGGATGCGTTCAAATGGTTTTAAACCATTTATTATCGCCGAAGGATTACCTATTTTAGGGCGTATTTCTATGGATTATATTACTTTAGAGAGTAGAAAAGATGAAGTGTGTATTGTAGATAATGCTTTAGAATCGGGACGGCAGGTCGGAACCATTTCGTATGAGATAATCACTCAGCTTAATGAAAATATTAAGCGAATGATTGTTTAAAAGATTTTATTTTAAAGTTCCATTGGCATAATCGGTTTTAAGTGATTTATTTAACCAGTAAGATACATTTTTAAAAGAGACGTTTTTATTGCCATCTTCATTAACCAATCTTTTATCATTATCGGTTTCAAACCCTAAGTGATAGATTCCATCGGCTAGTTTATTAATGGTGTTTTGATTGTGTATTACACCCAATGCTCCATCATTTTGGATTCTATGGTATCCTGTCTCTGCATCATCTTCATCATCACCGTGGAGTTCAGCCCATCTCTCTTTATGATTGGTGACTAAGTATTGATTAAGCTCTTTAACTTCATCGGTCGAGATGTAATCATCACTGGCAACACCCGTTGTTTTAATCGCTTCAATCAACAGTTTATTCATCTCGTTGGCTGCACTTGATGCCACTCGAATATCTTCCATCGAGACTTTACGTAGTAGCCCTTCATCATTATAAATGTATGGAATTATCTTATCTAAAGAGGTACCTGTCTCGCCTACAACTTCTTGATAGGTTGGATTATCAAGCTTACCAGCATTTAAATCGGCTTTTAGAATGCTCTCTAACCACCATGCTACTTTTTCAAAACTTTTATTTTTGTTTCCATCTTCATTGAGCAATCTTTTTTCATTGTTGGTTTCAAATCCTAAATGGTAAATACCATCGGCAATACTGTTAATAACATTGTCGGCATAAATTCTGTTGTAAGCACCATCATTTTGAACTTTATGGTAACCTGTCTCTTCATTGTCTTCATCATCTCCATGTAGTTCTGCCCATCTCTCTTTATGGTTTTTAACCAGATATTGATTAAGAGTTCTCATGTCTGCCGCGGTTAACCTTCTGTCATTAGCCAATCCCTTGGCTTTAATTCCTTCTATAATAAGAGCATTCATTTTATCAGCTGACTCGGCACCAATTCTTAAATCACCTGTTGATACTTTACGCAGAAGACCTTGATCGGTAAGAATAACATTCACAATCATATCAAGTTTGGTTCCTGTGGTTCCCACCACTTCTGTAAAGTTAGGATTTTGTAGTGATGCTATATCATCTTTAAGTACTTCACCTAAATAGTAACCTACGGTCGTAAAACTACTGCTCTTTTTATCATCATAGGTACTAAGATTTCGTCCCTTATTGGTGGCTTCAAAACCTAAGTTATAGATTTTTCCCCAAACGGTTTTAACTGCATTGTTTGCTAGGGCAACAATACTTGCTTTTCTCTCTATTAGAGCATACCCCTCTTCACCTCGAAGATTTTCCCACGCTTGGGCATGATTTTTGACCAAATATTGGTTGATTTCTCTAGCATCTGCTACTGAAATCCAACCATCATTGGCTAAACCTCTTTCTATAATTGCCTCTTTAATTAAATCATTCATTGTCGTAGCCACTTGTTGTGCAGTGGCAATCTCTTCAGGGGTAGCTTTTCTTGCAATTCGTTCATCTTCTGCAATAATTTCATTGATTTGAGCCAATCCTGTTGGTTCAATAATCTCATCACTTGCCATTAATCCCACATTACTAAAAATGGCAGTTGCTACCAATAGACTGCTAACGGTTTTACTTAATTTCATTTCTTCTCCCTTATTGTTTATCGTTGAGTTAATAGGTTGTCCCAACAATAACTTTTTAAACTAATTATACTTTTAAATCCACTATTGAAAAGTATAGTGTTCAAGTATACTGTTCATAATATTAAATTAGAGAGAAAATATATAAAAATAAACAACTAATACTAATGTTTAATATTGTCTCATACATAATAGATTAGTTATTAATTCTTTTTAACTATTTTTAATATATATATTGTTATCATATGTTACTTATTGTATATAGTACAATTAAAATACAGGTTTGGAGATTGATATGCGTTTCTTTAAAAATTTATTAAGTGTTTTTACACTTTTGGTAATAATTACCGTTGTGGGTTCTGCAAAGAAAGCAGATTATCGTTTTGAAGGGTGTAGTGGTGGAAATATTATAGAGAATCACGCAGGAAGCACTCTTTTGGGGACACTTGAGGGTGATGCCACATTAACGGATGGTGAGAGTACATTGTCACTTTTTGGTGATGGGAAGATGAGCGTTGAACACAATTCTAATTTAGACCTTGTCAAAGATTTGACCATTGCTTTTTGGGTGAACCCTTTAGAGTATAAACGACAAGCATTAATAACTCGAGGTGAAGGTTCTGGAGATAATCGAAATTATGGAAGCAATGCAGAGTATTCCCTTATATTGTGGGAAGATGGTAAGTTTAAATATAAACATAATCTTACAGCAGATACATTCTCTTCTGCTACTGTTTCATTAAATCAATGGACACATATTGTCTTGGTTCGAGATAATAACTCTAAAGAGATAAAAATTTATATTAATGGAATACTTGATACTACCAACAGCTATTCTATTGACCCCTCTTCTTCAAATAGTGAAAAACTTTTACTGGGTTCAGGTGATGATTATTCTGATACTGTACACAATTTAAACGGTAAACTTGATGAGGTTAAAATTTATAATATTGCACTCTCTAACGATGAAGTTGGTGCTATTTTTAGTACAGAAAATGGAACCCATGCCAAAGATGCTTGTGGTGTAGATCCTGTTGCTCAAAAGCCTCAAGTATTAAATGATACCACAAGCTTTGGTGGAATTATTACTATTAATGTTTTAGCCAATGACTCAAGTAGTGTTGGATTAGATACTTCTAGCGTTCAAATTACATCCACACCTGCATTAAGTGCTGACGGTAAACGATTGGTTGTTGCAGGGCAAGGGGTATGGATTGTAGAGAGTGATGGCAGAATCACTTTCTCTTCAGAGGCTGGATTTAGTGGAAACCCAACACCCACTACCTATACCGTTGCAGATACTTCAGGAACAAGAAGTGATGAAGCATTAATAACATTAACCAGAGTACAAAATGGAGTTGATGGACAAGATGGCTTAAATGGAAGTGATGGTACTGATGGAACA
>DCAF01000064.1:28838-29435 GCA_002311915.1 Sulfurovum sp. UBA1140
ACTGATGGAACAAATGGTCTGAATGGTGCCAACGGAAGTGATGGAGAAGATGGTAGTATTGGAGCCGTTATCGGTGATTTTGTTTGGTACGATTTAAATAAAAATGGTATTCAAGATATTGGTGAAGAGGGTGTTGAATTGGTGATTGTTGCCCTTTATGATGAAGATGGTGCTGTTGTGGGCAAGACCACTACGAATGTGAGTGGAGAGTATCAGTTTATAAATATTCAAGAGGGTCGATACAGTATCGGTTTTAGTGATTTACCAACCAATTACCTATTTACGGCTCAAAACGTGGGTGTGAGTGATATGAAAGATTCAGATGTTGATGCAAGTGGACGTATTGCTGAGTTTACTGTTGTTCAAGCAGAGAATAACTTCTCTTATGATGCAGGTATTGTACCTAAGAGTGGTGTGGGTGAAGTTCCAGATTGTGATTGTGAACTTGAGGATTGTGAGTGTGAACCATACAGTTCAACTGTCCCCTCTGTTAACACTATTGGTATGGTGATTCTTCTGTTGTTAACAGGAGTGATAGGTATGCTTTTTATTAGGGAAGAAGAGCTTTACTTCAATGAAAAATAAAGGAAAAAGAAT